>NZ_JBMQUD010000134.1:0-2888 GCF_057359045.1 Adhaeribacter sp. | reverse complement strand
GTAAGTGGCTTTTCTTCTTAGTGGTCGCGTAGGGAGTCGAACCCCAAACCTTCTGATTCGTAGTCAGATGCTCTATCCAGTTGAGCTACGTGACCAGCTTTCTCGTTTTGAGAGCACAAAGATAAGCCCATTTTTTTATTAAAAGCAAGCCTTTTTAAAAAAAATACTTTATTTTTTTATTTCGCTGGTGCGGCGTAAAGCCTTTTTTAGAGCCCGGTCAAAAACATAATAAAGCCCAAAAAGCGAAATAATAATTAAACCAATCACCAATATTTTGCCTTCGTTGCCAGCACTGGGATCGTTTAGCAACGTTATAATATTCTGGGCCTGAGTACCTACCCAAAAAAAGAAAAGCGTACGGGGGAGCATGCCCACCATACTGGCCAGGAGAAATTTCAGGCGGTTTACGCGTAAAAGCGAGAGCACAAAAGTCATGAAAGCAAAAGGTAAAACCGGCGAAATCCGGCTTAAAATAATCAGGCTCCAGCTTTGTTCCCGCAGTTCGTCCATAACGGCGCCGGCTTTTTTAAACCGGTGTAAGAAAGCCAGCATTTTACCGTGGTCTATTAGTTGGGCAACGCTGTACCCCAGTAAAGCTGCTACCCCGTAAGAGAACACCACCCCCGCAAAACCCGGCCAACCCAAATAATAACCAGTTACCAAAGCTACAAAAGTAGTAGGCGTAAGGGCGAAAGCCATGGTAAAAGCTGCCACCATAAAGTAAAGTAATATTTGCCCTATGTTCAGGTTTTGCAGCACGTTCTGATAGCTGTACAGGTAAAAAACCAGCGTAGAACTTACCAGCACCGGAACGGCTACGAGTAAAAACAGCGAAAAAAAAGTAGAGGCATTTTTTAATAAAAGTTCTTTTAGCACTTGCACCATAGAGCTTGGTTTGAGCGATGAAAGTTAAACGTAAAAATTTAAATCCGGCAGAATAATTAAACTCCGGCCTTCCTGAATGGGTTTATACCAGTATAAGGTACGGGTAATTACGCCTAAACAGCTAAATTTATTTAAATAGAAAAGTTGCCCACGCAATTAATGGCGGGTAAGCCTTGTATTAAAACCTGCAACTTTTGATAAACTAATCCTGTAACTTGCAACCAGAAACCTGAGACGAAATTATGAAATTCGGAACCAAAACCATTCACGCGGGCGTACACCCCGACCCAACTACCGGCGCCGTCATGACGCCAATTTACCAAACGTCTACTTATGCACAGAAATCGCCCGGCGACCACAAAGGCTACGAATATTCCCGTACCCATAACCCAACCCGCACCCAATTGCAAAATGCGCTGGCCGCGCTCGAAAACGGAAAATTTGGATTATGTTTTGCGTCGGGTATGGCCGCCATTGATGCGGTGGTAAAATTATTAAAACCCGGCGACGAAGTTATTTCTACGAATGATTTGTACGGGGGCAGCTACCGCATTTTTACAAAGATTTTTCAGCAGTACGGCATTAAATTTACCTTTATCCCGATGGGCGATATTTCTACTGTCGAAAGTTATATAAATGCCAATACCCGTTTGCTCTGGCTCGAAACACCTACCAACCCCTTATTAAATATTATTGATATACAAGGTGCGGCCGCAATTGCCAAAAAGCACAATATTTTGCTGGCCGTAGATAATACCTTTGCTACACCTTACCTGCAAACACCATTAGATTTAGGCGCCGACCTGGTAATGCACTCTTTAACCAAATACATGGGCGGGCACTCCGATGTGGTAATGGGCGCATTAATAGTAAACGACGAAGATTTGGCCCAGCGCCTGGCTTTTATCCAGAATGCCAGCGGCGGCACACCGGGTCCGCAAGATTGTTTTTTGCTTTTACGGGGTTTAAAAACCTTGCACGTGCGCATGCAACGCCATTGCGAAAACGGCCGGGCCGTAGCCGAATATTTGCAAAAACACCCCAAAGTAGAAAAAGTATTCTGGCCTGGTTTTGCGGAGCACCCCAACCACCACATTGCCCGTGCGCAAATGCGCGACTTTGGCGGGATGATTTCTTTTGTGCTAAAAGGCGACCGCCAGGAAGATGCCATTCAGGTGCTGGAGAAATTTAAATATTTTACCCTAGCCGAATCGTTGGGTGGCGTAGAGTCGTTGTGTGGGCACCCAGCCAGCATGACGCATGCCAGCATACCCCAGGTAGAACGCCTGAAAGGTGGTTTAAGTGATTCTCTTATCCGGCTAAGCGTAGGTATTGAGGATATCGACGACCTATTGGAAGACCTGGAGCAAGCCATTGGTTAAATTTTAGTTTTCCGATATTAGCTATTCGATTTTTTGAATTGGAATCATATAAAAACAAAGCAGCCGGTTGTACTAACCGGCTGCTTTGTTTTATAACCAATATTTATTAAATATTTTAAGAGGAAGTTACATCTTAAGAGTAAGCTATTTCCCTCATCCAAAATCCTTCTCCTGAAGGTGAGGGATTTAAGTTACCCATTTAGTAATTTGCAAATTCGATAATTCTAGTTATACAGCAAACAGATGATAGAAAGCATCAACTTAAAAGAACCCATTTGCCGGGCTTCCTTTCTCGGCGCGGCTACGATTAGGACACGAGTATAAAAATCATCCTGTCATGCTAAAAGCATCTATTGTTTAGAAAGTAAAGTAGTATACGAAGCTATTACGAAAGTTGCCTGTAAGTCAATCTAACCAATAGTTCTTTCCAAGATGACAGAGAATAAAATGATTTTTATTAAGAAAAAATAGCCTATAAATTACCAATGTATTTAGGAGAAGGGACCAGGGAACAAGGTGCCATTCAAGCTTTATTAAAGTTCATCCGAACAACAAGATTAATTCTTCTCCAGAATCTGGAAAAGTTCGTGGAGTTTAGGCGTTAAAATAATTTCGGTGCGG
>NZ_JBMQUD010000133.1:0-38037 GCF_057359045.1 Adhaeribacter sp. | reverse complement strand
CTCCCCCTACCCCCTCCGAAGGGGGACGTTCAATGCTGTGAAATATGCTTGCTTAAATTATTGAGTTAAATTAGAACAGCGGTAACTAAGAGGTAATTACAGCAGTCGGTGGAGTGAAGACCTTCTGGAAGATTCTCTTCTAAGATTCCGGTGCTTTAGCATTCCGACGAAGGAGGAAAGGAAGATTAGGGAGTCTGAACCCACCGACGGGGCCCCGCGGCCGGGAGCAAACTTAGGCTTTAGCGAAACTTTAGTACCAAAACATTGAAAGATGGAATCTTTCAGAAGACAAACATCAGAAACCGCATTAAAATAAAATTGCCGGAAATTAAAAAGCATCAATCTCCGGCAATCTAAAAATTAGATAACTATCTGCGGGAATAAATTCTAATCAAGATTCCGCCACAGTAGTAAGAACCAGCCAGCCATAACCTATAACCTATAGATAAATTAGTTACAAGAAATATTTTAACTCTTTAAAGTAAGCTTTTGCGCCTGCGCCTGCGCTTTCAAAGCCAGCTCCGTTGCCAAAAAGCAGTGCTCCTGCGACATAGCCGTTTCGGTGCGATTGAGCACATCGTTTACCAATTGCTCGCCGTACGGCAAATTTACCTGGCTGCAATCAATGTAGCGGGTTTCTTTCGCATCGGTCAGGAACAGGTGGTTGCCACCCGGCCGGCCGCCAATATCAATATTTTTGCGCAGTTCCATAAAGCCTTCGGTACCCAAAACGGTCAACCGGCCATCGCCCCAGGTTTTCAGGCCATCGGGGGTAAACCAGTCTACCCGAATGTAACCGGTGCCACCGTTGCCGCGCAGCATGGCATCGCCAAAATCTTCAAGTTCGGGGTACTGCGGGTGGTTAACGTTACCTACCTGCGAGGCTACAATATCGGCTTTGGTAGAATTGGTAAAAAACAAAAACTGGTCGAACTGGTGCGAAGCAATGTCGCAAATAATACCGCCGTAGTGTTTTTTCTGGAAAAACCACTCGGGGCGGGTTTTGGGGTTCATGCGGTGTGGTCCCAAACCAATGGTTTGGATTACTTTGCCAATGGCCCCGGCTTTAACCAGTTCGCCGGCTTTTACGGTAGCCTTGTTTTCGAGCCGCTCGCTGTACATAATGGAGTAAATGCGTTTGGTTTCTTTCTGGGCTTTCCGCACGTCGGCCAGTTGCTGCAACGTGGTAATACCGGGCTTATCGGCCATGTAATCTTTGCCGCTGCGCATCACCCGAATACCCAGGGGGGCGCGCTCGTCCGGAATACCGGCGCTTACCACCAACTGAATGGCTTTGTCGTCGAGAATTTCTTTTTCGCTGCGGGCCTGCTTGGCTTGGGGGTACCGTTTGGCAAAAGCCGCCGCTAAATCGGCTTCTTTCGCGTAAAAACTAACCAGTTCGCCGCCGCCCCGGATTACGGCTTCTACCTGCCCGTATATATGCCCGTGGTTTAACCCAATGGCCGCAAACTTAATGCGCGCAGCGGCCGGTTTGGTAATAATAGCCGGACTGGCCAGGGGCGCTGCCGGTAATACAACCGGGTTGGCCAAAGCTGCGGGAGCAAAGGTGGGGAGCACGGCCAGCCCAGCCGCTGTAGCAACGGAGTTTTTAAGAAATTTACGCCGGTTAAATTGTGGGTCTTTCATATCGGTTATTTTTCTGTTTTGCATTCTTGTGGGGGCCGCCATAAGTGCCACCCGGTTAACCTGTTGGTTTGTTCCATCTTTAAAGCCGTGATAGTTTTAGTTGTATCCGGAAGTAAGGAAAGCCTCTATAGGTTCTTTTTGCTAGATACATATTCTTGGCGGGAGTAGCAAGTCTCTTTGGTAGAAGAATTTTGCTTAAAGTTTTAAGTTGTTTTTTGCGTCGGCTTTGTTTAAAACTGCCCGTGTGCAATACCGGCAATTACCTGTTTACTTAGTCAGGTCCGCCTCATTGTTCCTTTTAAACGCACCCGGTTAATATTTTTTAAATTTTCTCCGGAGACCTATTAGGGTAAACGGAACCGGGTTAGATTTTTTATTAGCCGGCAAATGACCCGAGGACAAGACGGTTAATTTTTAAATTTTGCCGCTATTCGTGGAAATTTAAAATTATCTCGTTTATTTTAACCTGCTTAGTTACGTCTGTTCACCTACCGGATTTATTAATTACCACCACCTTATGATTATTTGCCGCAACCAAATTCTGCTTTTATTTTTTTTCTGTGCTTTGCTGCTATGGCCCGGTTATACAGTTGCCCAGGTGGGCCGCTGGATGCGTTTTGAACATGCATTTACCAGTACCAAAGACTATGCAAACCCTTTGTATGGGGTAAAAAAGTTTAGCGTAAAATTTACCTCGCCTACGGGCCGGGTTAAAAATATTAATGGTTACTGGGATGGCGAACGCAACTGGAAAGTACGCTTTGCTCCCGACGAAACAGGGGCCTGGACCTGGGAATCGGTTTGCTCGGATACACAGAATACCGGTTTGCACGAGGTAAAAGGTAATTTTACCTGTACCAGTCAGAATAGTAAGCTAGCTATTTACCAACGAGGCGCCATTATGCACCCACCTGGTACGTACCACCTGGCACACGCCGACGGTACGCCGTTCTTTTGGGCGGGTTGTACTGCCTGGAACGGCACTTTAAAATCTACCGAAGAGGAATGGGAAACCTACCTGACCGACCGGGCAAGTACGGGGTATAGCGTAATTCAATTTGTAACCACGCAGTGGCGCGGCTGCGATAAAAACAGTTTGGGCCAGGTGGCCTTTGAAGGCAGCGGCCAGATAAAATTAAACCCTGCATTTTTTAAACACCTGGACGGTAAAATAGATAAAATAAACGCTCACGGCCTGGTAGCGGCCCCGGTACTTTTATGGGCTTTGGGTACGGTGCAGGGCCGGGAGCTGAGTCCGGGGTATTATTTGCCCGAAGAAGAAGCCATTTTGCTGGCCCGCTACATGGTAGCCCGTTACGGCGGCAACCAGGTAATCTGGATTTTGGGCGGCGACGGCAAATACACCGAAGAAAACGAGCAACGCTGGAAAAATATTGGCCGTGCCGTTTTTACCGAAGAACACCCGGGCTTGGTGGCCTTACACCCCGGCGGCGGCTCCTGGATCGGCGAAGCCTATGCCCGTGAAAACTGGCTCGATATTATTGGTTACCAATCGGGGCATAACAATCAGCCCAGAACTTTAAATTTTATAAATAAAGGCCCCGTGGCGGCCTTGTGGAGCAAATTGCCGCCCCGACCCCTGATTAATATGGAGCCGGTATACGAAGAAATTAATCCCAATGTAACGGCTGCCGATGTGCGGAATGCCGGCTACTGGAGTGTGTTAAATGCCCCCGCCGCCGGTATTACGTACGGGGCGAACGGGGTTTGGCCCTGGTTGCGCGAAGGCGAATTTATTTTAAACCACGGCAGTAAAGGCGAAAATGCCAGTAGGTGGCATGCGGGTATTAAGCTACCGGGCAGCCGGCAAACGGGTTACCTGGCCAATTTTATGCGTACCCTGGCGTGGTGGAGCTTAAAACCTACCCCCGAATTATTGGTAGCGCAACCCGGCGATAAGCAGCCTGCCGATTTTGTTTCGGTAGCCGGCACACCCGATGGCAAAACTATTGTGGTTTATTTGCCCAAAAACAACCCCATAAAGCTTTATAACCCCAATAACAGTACGTACCAGGCCCAGTGGTTTAACCCGGTTACCAACCAAACCGCCAAAGGCCAGGTAGCTGCGCAAAATGGTTTGCTAACCATAACGCCACCTGCCGGCGAAAACGATTACGTATTGGTTTTAAGAAAAAAAGGCTAGCCGCTGCGGGTTCTGGCTGGTGTCGTTAAACCGATTTGGGTTAATGGCATGCGGGATATTATGTAATTAAGCCGTAACTTGCCGGTATTAACCAACCGACCAGAAAAGTGCGTTTAGTTTCTCATCCGGTGTTGTGCAATTATTATGTAACCTACCGGTGCAATGCCCGGTGTTCGTTTTGCGATATCTGGGAGAAACCTTCGCCGTATATAAAACTAGCCGATGTAGCGCAAAACCTGCGCGACCTGAAAAAGCTGGGCGTACAGGTAATTGATTTTACCGGCGGCGAACCGCTCCTGCACCAGCAACTGGATCAGTTTCTGGGCCTGGCCCACGATCTGGGTTTTATTACTACCCTTACTACCAATTGTTTACTGTACCCCAAATACGCCGAACGCCTCAAAGGCAAGGTGGATATGCTGCATTTCTCGTTAGATGCCGCCGATAAAGAAAAACACGATACCGGCCGGGGCGTAGCCTGCTACGATTTTGTGCTGGAATCGATTGCTCTGGCAAAGAAGCTAGGCGAACGCCCCGATATTTTGTTTACCGTTTTTAGCGAAAATATTGACCAGTTGGCTGCTGTTTACGAGCAAATTGTTTTGCCCAATAAGCTTATGCTGCTGATAAATCCGGCTTTTGAGTACAACAACGTAGATACCGGCTCCGGGCTTACCGCCAGCCAACTGCAATATTTATCGGCATTTGGCAAACAAAAGCAAGTGTACCTGAACGAGGCTTTTGTGGCCTTGCGGCAAAACGGGGGCAACCATATTACCGACCCGGTTTGTAAAGCCGCCAGTACCACGCTGGTTATTTCGCCGGAAAACGAATTGGTGTTGCCGTGTTACCATTTGGGCGAAAAAAAATACCCGATAAACGGAAATTTGTACGAGTTGTACCATTCTGCAGAAGTGAAAAAGCAAATTGCCCTGGAAGGCCGTTTGCCCGCCTGCGAGGGCTGCACCATTAATTGCTACATGCAGCCCAGCTTTGCCGTAGAAATAAATAAATATTTCTGGAAAGCCTTACCTAGTACCCTCAAATACAATTTATACAAAGGCACCTGGAAGCGGATGTTTAGTTAGGGATTGGTAATTAGAGGTTAGTGGTTAATTTGGGGTGTATTGACGTATGGCCTATTCTAATTTAAATGGCTGTTAATATTAAAAAGATAAAACGAGGCTTAACAAACCAGGTAAATCTAAACGTATGTTCAATATTCTTTGATTTTATAGTAAAGCAAATGTTAGACTTTTTAATTAATCATAAACAACTAACAACTAATCCCTAACCACTAACTATGGCCCTGATTTTACCCGTTAAAGACGTACATCCGCAAATAGGCCAGGACTGTTTTCTGGCTCCAAATGCTACTATTGTGGGCGAGGTGGTGCTGGGCGACCAGTGTACCGTTTGGTTTAATGCCGTTATCCGGGGCGATGTAAACCGCATTACCATTGGAAACAAAACCAATATTCAGGATGGTGCTGTAATTCATTGCACGTACCAGAAAGCCGCTACAGTTATCGGCAACAACGTATCGGTGGGGCATAACGCCATTGTGCACGGCTGCACCATTCATGATAACGTATTGGTGGGCATGGGCGCTATTGTTATGGATAATGCCGTAGTACACCCCAATTGTATTGTAGCCGCCGGCGCCATTGTTCTGGAAAATACCATTTGCGAAGCGGGGTATATTTATGCCGGTATCCCGGCCAAAAAAGTAAAAGCGCTTAGCCCCGAACAAATAGCCAATCTGGCTAAAACCGCCGCTAACTATATTATGTATGGCAGTTGGTTTAAAGAATAAATTTAACTTTAAATATAAATTACATCCGGCGGCCTGGCCGTAACGGAATATTTTTCTTTTTTAAACTTATTAAACGCTGTAAGAGAACTTTGCTGCTGGGTAATAAATATTTTCCTGGTTTCTGGTTTTTTTATTACACCCGCTCAACCGGCCAATTCGGGTAAATATCGAACCTAAGCAGCTAAATTAAAGTACTGCTTACTGGAGTTAGTTATTATGGCAAGAAAAATAATTGTATCTAATAGATTACCGGTTAAAATTAAAAAGAATGAAAATGGCTTAACGTTTGAACCCAGCGAGGGCGGCCTGGCCACCGGTTTAGGGTCGGTTTACAAAGATGATGGTAACGTTTGGATAGGCTGGCCGGGCCTGATCCTGGAAGAAGAAACCGACAGGCAAACGGCCATTGCGGAGCTGGAGAAAGAAAGTATGCAGCCGGTTTTTTTAACCGAAGACGAAATAAAAGAATATTACGAAGGTTTCAGCAACGAAACCATTTGGCCCACTTTCCATTATTTTTCGCAGTTTGCGGTTTACGAAGCCAGTTACTGGGAAGCCTATTACCGCGTTAACCAAAAATTTTGCGAACAGATTGTTAAAAGCGCCGGCCCCGATGATACTATCTGGATACATGATTACCAATTGCTGCTTTTGCCTTCTATGGTGCGGCAGCACCTGCCCGAGATAACCATTGGCTTTTTTCAGCATATTCCTTTTCCCAGTTACGAGGTGTTTCGCATGTTGCCCTGGCGCAAAGCCTTGTTAGAGGGCATGCTGGGTGCCGATTTGCTGGGATTCCATACCTACGACGATGTGCGGCATTTTGTGAGTTCAGTTATTCATATTACGGGTTTACCGGCTTCGCAGGGCGTAATAGAAACGGGCAACCGCAGCGTTATGGTTGATGCTTTCCCGATGGGCATTGATTACGACCGGTATGCCCAAACTGCCCATTCAGGTAAAGTGGCCGAAATAGCTGCTTCGTTTCAGGATGCCCTGCGGCACCGCAAAATTGTTCTTTCCATCGACCGCCTTGATTACTCCAAAGGTATACCCCAAAGGCTACGCGCCTGGGAATTATTCCTGAAACAATACCCCGAGTTTCACGAGCAGGTAACCTTAATTATGATTGTGGTGCCTTCGCGCGACCAGGTAGAAGAATACAAAGCCCTGAAAGTAGAAGTAGACGAACTGGTAGGCCGCATAAACGGCTTGTACCGCACCCTTAGCTGGGCGCCGGTGCAATATTATTACCATGCCTATCCGTTCGAGGAGTTGTCGGCTTTTTACCGGTTGGCCAACGTGGCCCTGGTTACACCTATGCGCGATGGCATGAACCTGGTGTGCAAAGAATATATTGCCAGTCGTACCGATGGCACCGGCGTACTGATTCTAAGCGAAATGGCCGGTGCGGCAAAAGAATTATCCGAAGCCATTCTCATTAACCCGAACGATGTAAACCAGATGGTAAATGCCCTGCACCAGGCCCTGGCCATGCCGGAAGCCGAACAGCAGGCCGCCATTGCTACCATGCAGGCCACCGTACAGAAGTACAATATTCATCATTGGGTAAAAATATTTATGGATAGACTCACCTACACCAAAGAAAAGCAAAATGCACTTAAAACGGCTTTGCTGAAAGACGATAGTACCCAAAAATTAGTAAACGATTACCAGCAGGCTACCCAGCGGCTAATATTCCTGGATTATGATGGTACCTTAATGTCCTTTACCCGCGAACCCGATAAAACCAAACCCGACGAAGAACTGCTTCGTTTGCTACAAGATTTATCTAACGACGAGCGCAACCGGGTAGTTATTATTAGTGGCCGCGACCACAACACACTGGGCCAATGGCTGGGAAATTTGCCGCTGGATATGATTGCCGAACACGGCGTTTGGCTAAGAAAACACGAAGCAGACTGGGAAATGATTCAGCACCTTGATAATAGCTGGAAAGAAGACATCAGGCCGGTGCTGGATACGTACGTGAGCCGCACACCGGGCTCTTTGCTCGAAGAAAAAGATTACGCGCTGGTATGGCATTACCGCAAAGTAGACCCCATTTTGGGCAGCACCCGGGCCGGTGAACTCAGCAGTCATTTAAACTACCTGATTGCTAACCGTAATTTGCACGTAATGGAAGGCGATAAAATTGTAGAGCTTAAAAATATTGAAGTAAATAAAGGCATTGCGGCCGCGCGGTGGTTACAGGAGTATCCCAGCCAGTTTGTGCTGGCCATCGGCGACGACCGCACCGACGAAGATACTTTTAAAGCTATGCCTACGTGTGCCTACACCATTAAAGTAGGCAATACCCGGTCGGTAGCTAAATACCACCTGCCCAAACCAGAAAACGTACGGCATTTACTGCGGCAGTTGCTTAACTAAGTGCTGTTAAACCAATCTTTAAATTCCTGTACGCGCTCCCGGCTTATAATAATTATTTTATCTAAAGCAATGGAGAGCCAGGAAGGTAGGTTGTAGTAAGTAATAATTATTTTATTCAATTACCAGAAAGGAGTTTTCCTTATCTCCTTCTTTTATGGTTTGGCTATTTTTGGGGTCATTAATCCATTTACCATCTACAATAAACATATAACTTATTGGGCCAGGCGCTACTTCTGCCTGGCCCACCCATTTACTTCCTTCTTTTTTCAAAAGTAAATCTTTTCTGGCCCAGGAGTTAAAGGAGCCGGCCACCGCTATTTCTTTTGCCTGCTCAAATCCGTCTAACTGAAAAATAACTGATTTAAACCGGGGCTTATTCGCTTCTAAGGTTTTAACCTGTTGGGCTAATACGGTTTTTTGTGTTTGGCTGGAGGTAGTTGCCAATAGTTGCTTTAAGGCGGTAAGATGGGCTGTATAAAGAGCTATATTCGATTTTACGGGCATATCGGGCGTAACCCCCACTTTCTCCCAGTTGGTTTGGGTAATTGGGTTAATGGAACGGCTGCTCGGAACGGAAACTTTGTAATGGGAATTAGCGACTACTAACTCAGCCGGGTTTGCCCCACCGCGCGTTGTTTCGCCTATCAGCAGGGCTCTTTTTAGTTGTTTTAAATCATACGCTATTTCTTCTCCGCCAGAAAATGTGCGGCCACTGGTTAAAATATAGATGGGTTGGGTAGCGTAACGCTTGCCGGGTACCCACGCGTGGATCCAGTATTGCTTTGTTGCCTGGGTTGGCCGGTTATAAATATCGAACAGGTGCACAGGCTCTTTAAAAAAATAACTACACAAAAACGGAATGGTATTTTCATCTAAACTGCCCCGGCAACTTCTTAAATCAATAATTAAGGCATCGGTATTTTCTACGGTGCGCATAGCCGCTATTAAAGTATCAGCACATTTATCAAGCGGGCCAAACATAGGAATATTTAAATAGCCTATATTCCCCGGAAGTACTTTCTTTTCTTTAATGCCAAAGTTGTTTTCCTTTAACAAATTATTCAGCCAAACATCTTCTTCCGGATTATGCTCTGGTTGCTGGAGAGCCGGTATTTCTTGCGGGTAATAGTTTACTTTTAAATGCTGGTCGTTTGATACTTTTTGCAAATCCTGCGTTAGCTGAAAAGCAAATTCGTGGCCCTGCGTAATGGTATCGTATTTGCCCTGGCGGAAATGGGTTAATATGCTTTTCTCCATGCTTTTGGCCACTTCCGGAAAAACATATTGCGTATGGATGATTTTAAAAACATCCGCAATAATCATTTGCTTTTGATTGCTTGTAATTTGCGCATGGCCCGGCAAAGAGAACAACATAATTAAGCTTAGGAGCAGCGCTGGCCGTAAATACATAATTATAATTCTTTTTTTTCTGAATGCCAGATAATGGACTAAGCGCCGTTAAACCAGTCTTTAAATTCCTGCACCCGCTCCCGGCTTACCACTATTTCTTTATCGAAATCGGTTTTAGGCCGGATGAGCAAGCGGCTGTTGGAGTACACAATTACATCGCGGATGGCGTTGATGTTGATAATAAACGTGCGGTTAACCCGGAAGAACAAAGCCGGATCCAGGGCATCATCGAGCTCTTCCATTTTATAATCAATAATATATTTCAGGCGTTTATCGGCGAGTAAAAATACATTGCGGTCTTCGGCATAAAACAGTATTATTTCCTGCGCCGGAATAGAGTGGATGTGCTCGCCGGTACGTACCATAAACCGGTTTTTATAATTTTTCTTGTGCAGCATGCCCAGGGCTTGCTCTAACTGCAACAACTGCGCGGCCGGGTTGGGCGTACCTAAATTTTTGCGGAGGGTGTTTAGCTTTTGCATGCTGCCGGCTACCGCTTCGTACGTAATGGGCTTGAGTAAATAATCGATGCCGTTGCCTTTAAAAGCTTCAATGGCATACTCGTTAAAAGCGGTGGTAAATATTACCGGTTTTTCTACTACGGTTTTCTTAAAAATATCAAAACTCAGGCCATCGGTTAGCTGCACATCCATAAAAATTAAATCTACCTGGTTGCGGGTATTGCTTAGCCAATCCACGGCTTTTTCTACGGTGCTAATCCGGTCGGCTACCTCAATGGTGGCATCATATTTTTTAATATGGCGCTCCAGTTTTTCGGCTGCCGGTTTTTCGTCTTCAATAATAAGTACGCGCATAAGTGGGGAAATTGGGCGTGGGTTATTTATTGTTATCTGCAAAAAGCATTTAATACAGGCGTAAGGTAGTTCCTGGTAGATTATAATCTAATATTTAGTGCTGAATGACCGAAAAAGCTGGTTAAATCCCCGAAAAACAGGGGTGAACCGCTAAGCCGTTAAAGCCATAAAACCTGCCCTGGTAAGTAACCGCTTTGCAACAGTTACTATTTGGCCTTACCAGCCAGTTGGCTTAGGTTATTTTTAGTTTTTTAAGTTTAGTGGTTGCTATCCGGCGTATTTTAATTCTCGGGGCCAACGGGAGTAGGGGCAGGGGTGCCCACGGTTAGCAAAGGAATACGTACCATTACTACATTGTCTTCTTCGGTACAGTCCAGGGTGCGGTCAGTGTAAAAGCTGTAAGCGCGGGTAAGTTCCGGTAAAGGATTAGGATTAAGACCCGATATAAGTAACCGTTCGTGCAATTCGTAGCGGAAAGATAAAGTTTGCTGCGCGCCTAACCGTACAAATAATTGCAGTGGGGTGTGTTCGGTAATAAGCGAGCGGTTAATGGCGTACTCGGCCAGTTTTTGCAGGGTGCCGGGCAGCAACATGTGCCGGGTGGAACTATCCGGAGGGGGCGTTAGGTGCAACTGAATGCGGCCCTGGTGCATGTAGTTGTAAAGAACTACCAGGTTTTGGGCGGCTTCTATTTCGCAGGCAACGGGTACCATATCGCGCTTCTTGTTCTCTAGGGCGTAGCGGTATATTTTAGATAAATCATGAATAAATGCATCGGCTTCGTCGGGGTCGTGGTGCAATACCTGGATTAAAGTTTCGAGGCTGGCATAGAGTAACTGCGGATTAACATCGTTTTTTAAAGAATTAACCTGAAACTCCATTTTTTCGCGCATGTTTTTTTCCTGCTGCAGCCGGCGCTGGTTAAAGTGGTAGAGGTAATAAATGCCAAAATAAACCAGCGTATACAGTACCGTAGAAACCAAAAAAATACTGTTCAGGGTCAGCAGCTCGGTCTGGAAAGAAGAGTAACCCAAAACCAAAATAAAATACGCTGAAACGCCCGCCGTAATAACCAGCAGCGAGCAGCAAAGGTTAGCAGACAGGTAAATAAATATGCGGCGCTGGGCGCTTTTAAATTCCGGAAAGAGCCGGTTAATGCCCATTAAAACCAATCTTAAACTCTCAGACAAAATGTACGTGAGGCCAACGCACAAAAGGGCTTCTTCGCTGAAAAAATTTTGCTCTACCTGCTGAATGCTGTCAAAAATAAGCAGCACCAGTACGTACACCAGCAACCCGTAAACGGGCGGAAAAAATAACCGAAAAAAAGGGTTGTGGTTAAATCCGACCATAACTTTATGCGGCATACAATAAAGGCAGTTCTACTCTAAACTCGTCGGTTCGCCGGACCTGGATATTAGCTTTGGCAAAATATTGGTACCGTTGCTGAATATTGGCTAAACCTACCTTAAAAGAACTGGCCTTAAAGCTGTTTTCCAGAATATTATTACTGATAATTAATAAATTTCTATCGGAAAGAAAAATGCGGATGTGCAACGGCGATTCTTCGGAAGGGGCATTGTGTTTAACCGCATTTTCGAGGAGCAATTGCAGCGTAAGCGGCGGAATTTTACTGCTTAACACCCGGCGCGGCAACTCTATGCTTAATTGCACGGCCGTATCGAACCGGCTTTTGAGCAAAAAGAAATAAGCTTTTATAAAATTAAGTTCGTCGGCGAGGCGCACCAGCGGTAAATTTTGGTTGGCCAGTATGTATTGGTACGTTTGCGCCAGCTTCCGGATAAATTGCTCGGCTTGTTCCGGGTTGGTATAAATTAACGACGAAATTGTATTCAGGCTATTAAATAAATAATGTGGGCTGAGCTGGGTTTTAAGCACTTCGAACTGGAGGGCCAGTTGGGTGCTGGCAATTTTTACTTCTTCTATCTGGATGGCTGCGTACTGGTTGTAAGAATATAAAGTAAAATCTACAATGGTGTAAATAAATATAACCACTACGGCCAGGATAATAAATTTAATAAAAGGGTCGTGGTATTGCTGAATAAAATTACCGGTAGTAATGCCGTGCCAGTTTAAATACAAACGTAAAAAAACATAGCAAATTATTAGGGAGACCAAGCCCAGTGCTGCTAATTCTAGGGCAAAACGCACGGCCGTAGCCAGGTACCAGGGGGCTTTTTTATTCAGGAACCGGCTAGAAAAATTAAAACTTAAACCCAGTGCATTGGCTAAGAATAAGCCAAATAAAAAGTGTTTGCCGGTGCTGCCGGTTAAAAGCGTGTTGCCGTTTACCGAATATAATAAATACAAAAAAAGCAAAGCACCGGCTACGGTGCTGGCAATTAAAGAATAGAAAATCCGGGGGTAAAAGCGCATAGCGTATTTTTTGCGGATAATATGTTTGCTTTGCGTTTGGGGCCGCACAACCAATTGCCCAAAACGCGAACCCTGTTTTAATCTAAGCCATTCATTACCTGGCGGTATTCAAAATCAGAACTAATGGTGCGGGCTGTTTTGGCGTAGGCGGCTTTTACCTGGTCGTTGTTGGTGGGCATGGTAGTTTTTAGTTTTTGTAAAGTTTTACTTTTTTCATGGCTCGAATTAATATCGGCTATTACCGGAAAAACCAATAAATAATCGTCGGTGCTTAATTTGTGCTTGGTAACCAGGTTAGCCAGGGCCCGGCTTTTCTCAAAATCAGAATCGATGGTGCGAATGGCCTTTAAAATTTCGTCAAAATTCCGGTCTAAATATTTGGGATTAGCTATAATGGTGGCCAATATTTTTGTTTTTTCGTAATCCGATGCAACCGCTGCCGTATGGGCTATCAGCTCTTTGTAGTTTTGTTCGGGCAGGGCCGGGTTTACCACCACTTGTCTTAAAATTTTGGCTTGCTCGTAGCTCGATGAGATAGAAGCAACCATGTTTAACACCTGCGAAAAATTATTGGCTTTAAGCTTGCCCAGTTGTAACACCCGCGACAAAACTTTGCTCTTTTCATAATCCGACGACATGCCCGCCACGGTGTGCAGGTAATCTGGCATAATTTTATCGTTCTGGATAAATTGCGGGGCTACCTGGCGCAATAATTTTCCTTTTTCGTAATCAGATTCCAGGTGTTTGTTTATCTGAACCAGTACCAGGCGCATCTCGTTCTCTTTTAAATTTGGCTGCAACACCAAATAATTAAAATAAATAGATTGCACGTGGTCGCTATCTATTTTGGCAATTTGGTTTAGCACACCGTTTACTCCCGTTTTGGCGTAAATGCGCTGTACCCGGTCTTCGGCCCCAATACCGGTGGTGGCAATAATACCCGGCAGCATTTCGTGCAGCCATTTGCGGCCTTCCGGCTCATAAGACTGTTGGCTTCGGCCCACATAATACCTACGGGTTAAACTGCCGTCGGCGGCACTGGTAATCTGTATTTCGCGGCAATTGCCAAAAGTAGTTTTGCTGTATTTAAAGAAACCGCCCGGGCTAATGCTTTTAATATCGCGTTCGTCGTCGGTAAAAATAATTTTTCCGTTGTACGACAATGAAGTAGAAGAGCTGGTGTTATCGTGTATTATGCGGGTTGTACCTCTTTGCAAACATACGGAGTCGGTATCGGGTATTACCGGGTCCGGAGCAGCTCCGGTGGTATACGGCAGGCAACAACAGGTAAATATCAGTAAAAATAAACGCCGGTATAAAGGGTTAAAGAGTAAAGATTGTTCCATCGTAATTTTCTTTAGTTCTTATCTGATACGAATTTGGCTACAAATTACTTCCCGAAAAAACCGGAAGCAGCCAGTTGTTAAAAAACCGACGTGAATTGCACAACGGCCGTAGTAAAAATAAAAGCACCGGCATACCCCACCTTACTGCAACAGATGAGTACCGGTAGTTAAATGTTGTTTATACAACTATTAATTTACTTATCCCCAGCCGGAAAAAAAAGTTTTTACAATATTAATCCCACTGCTGCTAATTTTTCTTAAAAAAAGGCTTAACAAAATCTAAAATATAACCCGGCAAGCACCAAGCCCGGGTTATTAAATAAGGCGTCGGCTAGGTTAAAAGGGTAATGCTAAAGTTACACCTTAAATCAGTTAGGTAATAAAAATAGCAAAATCATTTATAAGTAATAATTATGGTTGTTGATATATAACTAATTAAGGCACAGTGCTGAAATATACAAAAAATAAATATATAATTTTTTATATATTAAATTTAATTTCGTAATTTCGATCTTCAAATAAATCTTCATAAAAGAAGGATTGGTTGCTGCCCAGGTTGTATTTGCCAGCAAGCCCGCCAACACTTTTTGCTATTTAGTAAAGTAAATAAAGATGCGCGATTTTATCTATCCGCCCATGCCCGCGGGCCTGAATGAAAAAGTTATTCAGCCTTCGGTTGCCTTTAAAAAAGAAGTGTTTAAAGTTACCGGGGCCATTATTTTTTTTCTGGTTACCTACCTGGTTTTGCTTACGGCGGCTGTGGCTTTGGCGGCGCTTTGTGCTTACGGTGGTTTTATGTTGGTAGTAGCTTTGCCTAAATTTTTTACTTTAATGATTGGGCTGGGATTAGGCGGATTAGGCCTGATGGTTATTTTCTTTTTACTTAAGTTTGTTTTTAAACGCAGCCAGAAAAATCAAGGCCATTTAACTGAAATTACCGAAGCCGAACAACCCGAACTGTTTTCTTTTATCCGGCGGATTACCCAGGAAACGCAGGCGCCCTTCCCTAAAAAAATATTCTTGTCCGAAGACGTAAATGCCTCGGTGTTTTATAATTCGAGTTTCTGGAGCATGTTTTTACCGGTAAAGAAAAACCTGCAAATTGGTTTAGGTCTGGTAAATACCCTAAATATAAGCGAGTTTAAAGCGGTACTGGCCCACGAGTTCGGGCATTTTTCGCAACGCAGCATGAAACTGGGTAGCTACGTATACAACGTAAACCAGGTAATTTACAACCTGTTGTACGACAACGATACTTATAACCAAACCCTCGAACGATGGGCCAATGCCAGTGGATATTTCTCAATATTTGCTAACCTCACCATTAAAATTATTCAGGGAATCCAGTGGGTGCTGCAAAAAGTTTATGCCCTGGTAAACCGCAGTTACCTGCGTTTGTCGCAGCAAATGGAGTTTCATGCCGATGCGGTAGCTGCTTACGTTACTGGCTCCGACCACCTGGTTACGGCTTTGCGCCGCGTAGAAGTAGCCGCCGTTTGCTATAATCATTTACTTAATTTATACGATAGCTGGCTGCCCGATAATTTAAAGCCCGCCAATGTTTACCGGCACCACCTGGTATTAATGCACCATTTTGCGGCCGATAACAATATTCCGGTGGCTTTTGGTTTGCCCCAGGTTACTGCCCAAAGTATGTCTTTTTTTAACCAGAGCCGCATTGTGGTAAAAAATCAGTGGGCATCGCACCCCAGCACCCAGGATCGCGAAGCCCATCTGCAGGCCATCAACTTAAAAACCGAAACCTTGCACGAACCTGCGTGGTCTTTGTTCCGGGATGCCGCTTTATGGCAAGAGCGTTTAACCCAAACCTTATTTGCCCAAGTAGAATTTGCCGAAAACCCGGTATTGCTCGACGACGAAAGTTTTAAAAACAAGCTGACCCAGGAAATTGACGATAATAGTTTTAACAAGATTTACAAAGGCTTTTACGATAACCGGCGCCTGACCGAATTTGTGCCTTTAACTGTAGCTACCGAAACCGACGAGCCTGTTGCCTTAACCCTGGAGGCGCTACTACCGGAAACCCAGGCCAGTTTACCCGCCCGCATTGCTGGGGTAAAAACCGATATTGCCGCCATTAACCGGATTGTAAACGGCGAGACCAGGGCCAAAACCTTTGATTTTGACGGACAAAAGTATGAACAAGCTGCTGCCGGCACGGTAGCCCAAACCCTGGCAAAGGAGTTAAACCAACTGGAGGCACAATTAGTAGCGTTAGATAAAGCAGTTTTCCGGTTTTTTTACCACAAAGCGCAGGAGCAGGGCAAAGGCCATGAAATTACGCAGGCTTACACCAAATTATTTGCCGTAATAAAAGAAACCGATACCGACCTGGCACGCTACAACAAAATTATAGAAGAGCTTAGTGTTATTTTTACCAACAGCCTGACTGTAGAACGGGTACACACCATTATCGAAGAAATTAAAATTTACGAAAAAGGCTTAAAAGAACGTTTAACCCAAATATTAGCGGCTCCGGCATACCAGCCTTTTTACAATGCCAGGCAAAAAGTTCAGCTCGAAAATTTCCTTGCCCAGGATATACTTTATTTCGACGGCACAGCCTTTAATAATCAGGCTTTGATTGATTTGAGCGAAGTCCTGAATATTTACGTAAGCGTTACTGCCGAGCGTTGTTTCCGGTTAAAGAAAGATGTACTGGAACAGCAACTTGCTTTTGTAAACACCAACGTGGCACTTCCTTAATGCAAACCGCGCCATTTATTTCCCCCGCTGTTTTTTAAAAATATACTTGTCCGGTTTGTCTGCACCAGCGAACGGAATAATCAGCTTAGGCCAGCCAACATGTACGTTTATGGCCTGTAGGCCCAATTGGGGGCTGCTTATAAATTGGTTATTTAATTTACTTTTATTCAATAATATTCGGGCTATATTTATAGATCTTATACCCGATTGGTTTATTAATCCCGTATGCAAAGGCCCCTGCCACAGAATATTTTTATGCCTGCGGCCGAAGATTTAATTTTCAGTTATATTTCGTTTAAGTTAGCTGCTAAATAATTATATCTTACCTGTTGCCGGGAGCGCTAAAGCTAAAATGCGTTATAAAGCTAAAGTTAACATTCGGGCCGGTGTCATTCACAGGTATAATTCCGCTGTTTACCGGAATAACCGGGTCTGCGGCCTAATGCCAATTGCCGCCTGTATGTTACCGGCGTAAATTTGAATAAAAAATTAAAATATATGCGTAACCCTTCGTCACCAAGCCGGAACAGTTCAGGAAAAGTATTGGCCGGTATGCTATTAGTTACAGTGGGTGCCGTGCTTTTACTGCACCGGCTAGATGTTTTTTTCTTCCCCAACTGGCTTTTTAGTTGGCCCATGATCTTAATCATGGTTGGCTTTTTTGTTGGGGCTAAACACCAGTTTCGCAACCCGGCCTGGTTTATCCTGGTAACCCTGGGGGTATTGTTTATGGCCCAGAAGTTTTATCCGTCGCTGCACGTAGGGCAGTTTATCTGGCCTGTTTTGTTTATTATTTTTGGCTTGTACATGATATTGGGCCGGAACCGCAGTCATAAGTTTAGCTGCGGGCGCCCGCGCCGCGATCCTTTCCCGAATAGTACGGAACAGGCGTTTCCCGAAAACCCTGCCGATCCCAACGCTCCGTTTACTGCCAATGCGCCTACTTATGATTACACCAAAAACGAATTTACCCAAAATCCTGTGCCGGGCTATAACCCCAATGCCAACTCCAGCGATTTTTTAAGTTCAACTTCGGTTTTTGGCGGTGTAAAAAAAAACATCATTTCTAAAAATTTTCAGGGCGGCGAAATCGTGACCTTTTTGGGCGGAGCCGAAATTAACCTGACGCAGGCCGATATACAGGGGCGGGTAGTGCTGGATGTAACCCAGGTAATGGGCGGCACCCGGATTATTGTACCCCCCCACTGGGATGTGGTATCGGAAGTGGCTGCTGTATTTGGCGGGGTAGAAGACAAACGCTTTCTGCAGGCGGGTACCATTAACCCCGATAAAGTTTTAATTATAAAAGGTACGTCTTTTATGGGCGGCATCGATATTAGAAGCTATTAATAAACCCGCGCTGCGTACTAACCGGTTTACAAATGGTTATTTAAATAAAGCTTTAATAAATAATAGCCTTGGTTCTTTCTCCTTTTACGGTTAACAGATTTCGCCTGCTGTTTATAGGGGGGTGGCTGATTTGGGCCGTTTTGCACACGGGTGTGCTTTACTGGTTTGGCCTTAGCACCGAAACGGCTACCCTTGATAGCCTGGTTAGCAATACGTTGCTGGCTACCGCTTGTTTGTTTATCAGTACCAATTTACAATATTACCGGCCCGGCCAGGCCCGCTTGCTGTATTTTGGCGTTTGGTGCCTGGCGCTTACCATGGCCTGGCTGCTGCTGCTGCAATGGTCTTTGCCGCTGGTAGTAGCCGGCGACGACGAGGCTTACCAGCAATTCCTGACCAAATCTTTGCCGGTGCGGTTTGGTATTGGCTTTTTAACCATTGGCTGGATGGTAATGCTTAGTGTGTTGTGGTACAGCCAGCAAGAGCAAAAACTTAGTTTACAACGCCAGTCCGATGCCGAAAAACTGGCCCGCGAAGCCGAGTTATTTAAACTACGGCAACAACTGCAACCGCATTTTTTGTTTAACAGCCTTAACTCGGTAAACGCCTTAATTGGCAGCCGGCCCCAGGAAGCCCGCCGCATGGTGCTCCAGCTTTCCGATTTTTTGCGGGGTACGCTAAAGCGCGAAGAACACCAGTGGGTAACTTTGGCCGAAGAACTCCAGCACCTGGCCTTGTATTTAGAAATTGAAAAAGTGCGGTTTGGCCACCGGCTTACCACCCAAATAGATGCCGAAGCAGAATGCGGCAGCATGCAATTACCACCCATGTTGCTGCAGCCCCTTGTAGAGAATGCCATAAAATTTGGCCTTTACGATACTACCGATGGCGTAACCATTAAAATTGGCGCGCGCTGCGAAACGGGCATGCTGGAAATAACCGTACAAAACCCGTTTGATGCCCAAACAGCCAATCCCCGGCGGGGCACGGGCTTTGGCCTAAGCGGTGTGCAGCGGCGTTTGTATCTCTTGTTTGCCCGCACCGATTTGTTGCAAACCCACGCCGATAAGACTATATTTACCACGCTCGTAAAAATTCCCCAACTGGTATGAAAGCCATTTTAATTGATGATGAACCCCTGGCCCGTTTGCTCGTGCGGGAATATTTAGCGGCTTTTCCGCAGATAGAAATTGTGCAGGAATGCAACGACGGCTTTGAAGGTTTAAAAGCCGTTACACAGCACCAGCCCGATTTAATATTTCTGGATGTGCAAATGCCCAAGATAAACGGTTTTGAAATGCTGGAACTCCTGGACCAGCCGCCGGCCGTTATTTTTACCACTGCTTTTGATGAGTTTGCCATTAAAGCCTTTGATGCCCACGCCGTAGATTACCTCCTGAAGCCTTTTAGCCAGGAACGGTTTAACAAAGCCGTAGAAAAGTGGCAGCAGCAAAAAGACCAGGCCGAAGCCGTAAAAAATACCCAGGCCTTGCTCCAAACGGTTACCGCCGCTCCGGATCGCCAGGACCGTATTGTGGTAAAAATTGGTACCAAGATCCGGATAATTCCGGAACCCGATATTTTGTACCTTGAAGCCGACGACGATTACATAAAAGTGCATACCCCCGACGGCGCTTTCCTGAAAAGCAAAACCATGAGCTTTTTCGAGAACAGCCTCGACCCTAAAAAATTTGCCCGCGTGCACCGTTCCTATATGCTGCAAATAAGCCAGATTACCCGCATCGAGCCTTACGAAAAAGACTCGCACGTAGCTATTTTAAAGAACGGTGCCAAAGTACCGGTAAGCCGCTCGGGCTACGCTAAATTAAAGCAGGTTTTAGGGTTGTAAAGGCGAGCACTGTCCGGTGCAATAGCGCTTATATTAACTTTTTATTTAAAGGAATTATTTTAGATTAAGTATTTAACCCTTTAGGGAGTTTAAAACATGAAGAAACGTTTTGTCTTTGCTGGTTTGCTTTTAAGTGTTTTGTTTTTCGGCTTTATTTTTAAAGATAACCTGCAATGGCGTAAAATTACCGGCACCAACGAACCGGTACCGCGCCACGAAAACGCTTTTGCCCAGGTTGGTGATAAATTGTTTCTGCTGGGCGGCCGCAATAAATTACACGTAGAAGCTTTTGACTTGAAAAAGCAAACCTGGGAGAAAATGGCTGATGCTCCGCTGGAAATGCACCACTTTCAGGCGGTTACTTTTAAAGACGAAATCTACGTGCTGGGAGCACTTACCGGCGGTTACCCGCACGAAAAGCCGATTCCGCGCATTTACATTTTTAACCCGCAGCAAAACAAGTGGCGGGCTGGCGCCGATATTCCGGTGGAACGGCAACGCGGTGCGGCCGGGGCCACCGTTTACAAAAATAAAATTTACCTGGTTTGCGGCATTACCGATGGGCACTACGACGGCCACGTAACCTGGTTTGATGAGTACGACCCTGCTACAAATAAATGGCGCCAATTACCCGCCGCACCCCGCGCCCGCGATCACGTATCGGTGGCGGTAGCCGAGGGAAAAATGGTGGTAGCCGGTGGCCGCTTGTCTACGGCCCGCATTGGCAAAGTGCTGGACCTGACCGTACCCGAAGTAGATATTTTTGATTTTAAGACCAATAGCTGGCGTACTTTACCGGCTGCCCAAAATATTCCTACCCAACGGGCGGGTAACTCGGCGGTGGCTTTAGGCAGCAAAATATTAATTATTGGCGGCGAAAGCCCGCAGAAGTTAGCCCATAACCAAACCGAAGCCTTTGATGTGCGCACCCAAACCTGGAGCACCTTGGCTCCTCTGCAAACCGGCCGGCACGGTACCGGCGCCGTGGTTTACAAAAATAAAGTATATACCGCCGCAGGCTCGGCTAACCAGGGCGGCGGCCCCGAACTAAATACCTTGGAAGTGCTGGAGTAATTCCGTTTATCTGCTAGTTATGCTTAATTCTAAAACATAAAACATGAACTCAGACTTGAACAACTTAATAGAAACCTTTAATAAAATGGATAAAGATGGTTGGGATACAAATTCACAACTTAAATGGAACTTCTATTTTGTGGATTCAGATAAAGAAAAGTTACAAAATGTCTTCTCAGAATTAGAGGAGAAAGATTATGTTTTAGAAGCTATTGATTTAGCAGAAGATAATGTATGGGTATTAAAAGCAAGTAAATTGGACACACTGACTCCAGAAAAACTCCATAGGAGAAATTTAGCATTTAATGAATTAGCAGAATATTGCGAGGTTGAAGTCTATGATGGATGGGATGTTGAGAAAATAGAAGATAAAAAAGCAAGAACTTAGCATAACAACGCCTAAAAAGCACTAAAGCACTTTTTAGCCACGGCCCGTTAGGCTTTATAGAAATCATGAAATGTTCTGGGAAGAAAAGATTGACTTATTAAAGAAGAAGTACTCATCCTCTGATTTCAGAGTGCCTTTTTCTGACTGGTCTGTAATCCTAAAGAACATTGAGAACAGATTTGTGCTAAAGGAAAACGACAGTTACTCCTTTTGTAATTGGGCTGACAGAATAAAAAACAAAGAGTTAGTTATAGAACCATCTCTTAACGGAGTGCAGGAGTTTATAGAAAAGCTCAACAAAAGCCAGAATTACTGGATAGTTCTTCCATTGGGGCAGGAGCCAACTTCAAAGCTCATGGTTTATGACTGTAAGCCTTTCGTGATTTCAGATTTAGCTACCCTGACTGGAACAGACTTCTTTGTAGTGGAGAAGAAGTATAATTGGGTTACTTATTTTAACCGCGATAGGAAAACAAATATGCTTTATATTTATAAATCGGGTAGCAAAGAAACACCTTTTGAAGAAGTAAAAACCACATAGCCTAACCCAAGCTAAATCACACCAAGGCGTGCTTTAGCCAAATCCGTTAGCACACATTTAAAGAATATCAATGAACATCTTTGACAAAGCTTACTTCCCTTTGGACCACTTCAGTTACGAAGTGTTTGTCAGATGCCCAAATTGTAGCGGAAAAGGAAGAGTAACTACTGCCAAGGAAAGATATTTTTATGAAAGAAGTAAATGCGCAAAGTTCAATTGCTTAGATTGTGGACACACATCCCCAAGTGAGGAAGAATGGTTTGGCTTCTATGTGGGTTATGTCGGATTCGACTATAAAGGAAGGGCTTGCGGGCATTGTGGCTCTGTCCTCCAAAAAGAATTCGGGAAAACCCAGGCCCCATACAAAACTGGATTTGCGAAATGCCCTGTGTGCAAGCAAGAAAGGGAATATGAAATAAATTGGTACAGGTATAGAGGAGAAACTCCGACGGACCCTTTCTTCGGTTTGGACCTGTTTTTCCAAAAAGAGGTCAAAAACGGACTTCTCTGGATTTACAACCTTGAGCACTTAATTTATTTAAAAGAATACATAAATTCAACAATTAGAAAAAGGGAAGCAGTAGGGCTTTCATCAATGGTAGCAAGGCTCCCCGCTTTTATAATAGCTTCAAAGAATAAAGACGCCATTACAAAGCAGCTAAATGCTTTTGAAAAAGAAATAAGAAAAACGTGTTAAAGGTTTAGGAGAAGCACTTGTAATATTAGGACTAATAGCTCTAATACCGGGAGTAATAACCTTAACAACATTTTTCAATAATGTTTCAACCCAAAGAAAGCTTTAAAAAAAGTAACCTGGGCTTTTGTTTATTACTTAGCTTTTATAGTTGTAGGTTGCCTTGCACTATTTCGTACTTTATTTGATGCAGAACTTATTTTTATATTTTATTTATTAATCCCCAATTTTATAATTCTAATTATTGCTCTGGTAGTTTATTTAACTTCAAATAAGAATGGAGTCCAAGAATTAAATGATATTGAGGATTTTAAGTAAATAAAAGAAAATCACTACTCCCAACCACACCTAAAAGCCACTACGCGCTTTCTAGCCGCGGCTCGTTTTTCTAACCATTGATTATTTTAACAAATTCCTAATCGAAATAATGGTAAGTCATCCTAAATAATATTTACTTTATAAAAGTGTTCCATCCGTTCATCACCTTGAAATTACTTTAACCACCCCGAATTTTTCAGAATTAATGACGCGTACTGTTTACTCCACCTGGCTTTACAAATCCTGCTTTTTATTTATTTCTTTTCTGATTTTTTTATCTTTTAGCTGTTCGGAGGCAGTGCGGCGGACCGAGAATAGGGAAGTAGTTCAAACAACGGCGAATACCGCTGATGCGGTAGAAAAGCCAGCAACGGAAAACGAAACGGCAACTCCGGAATTAGCAAATAACGGCGCAACAACCGCCGCTCCCGAAACCAAAATAGCCGATGCGGCTACCATTCTGGCCCGCAAGCAAGTACCTATTCTGTGCTACCACCAAATCCGGAACTGGACCAGCCGCGATTCTAAACGAGCCAAAGATTACATTGTGCCGGAAGATAATTTTCGGGCGCAAATGAAAATGCTCGCCGATAGCGGTTACCAAACCATTCTGCCGGATCAGCTTTATGCTTATTTAACCACGGGTGCGCCTTTGCCGCCCAAGCCTATTATGCTTACCTTCGATGATACCGACCTGGACCAGTACACCGTAGCGGCTCCCGAAATGCAGAAATATGGGTTTAAAGGTGTGTTTTTTATCATGACGGTATCGTTGGGGCGGCCACGTTATATGAGCAAAGCGCAGGTAAAAGAACTGGCTGATGCCGGCCATGTAATTGCCTCGCATACCTGGGACCACCAAAACGTAAAAAAACTAAAAGACAAAGATTGGGTAACCCAGATAGATAAACCCACCAAGCAGCTCGAAGCCATAACCGGCCAGCCGGTTAAATATTTTGCTTATCCGTTTGGGCTTTGGAGCCCGGAAGTTATACCGGAACTGAAAAAGCGGGGCTTTACGGCGGCTTTCCAACTTTCTACGAAACGAGACCCCAACGAGCCATTGTTTACGATTAGACGTATAATAGCTAGTGGTTACTGGAGTCCGCGCTCGTTGCGCAATAGCATTGTAAACAGTTTTTAAATTATTGGTATGGTTGCTGCCGTTGCCCAAACTATTTACCGATCTAAAGTTAGCCCGGGGTTAGTACTATTTATGGTAGTGGCTTTGGTGGTACCTTTGGGGTTTATGCTGGCGCAAGGCCTGTGGTTTGGTGTGGCAATTATGCTTTTAACGGCCGGCTTGCCTCTATCTATTTTTACGCGCACGTACTACGAAATAAAAGCAGATAAACTGCTGGTAACGTGCGGATTTTTATTTCACCAGGTGATACCCATAGCTCAAATACGCAGTATTCAGCCAACCAGCAATATTATTTCTTCACCGGCTTTGTCTTTAGACCGGCAGGAAATTAAATACGGCAAATTCGATTTTGTAATTATTTCTTTAAAAGACGAAGACAAAACCCGGTTTTACGCCCAACTAAAACAAATAAACCCCCAGATTATAATTAGTTAAAGTAATATCCGGATTAAAGTAGAAGGGCACTTCTGGAAATCTAATTTGATGCTTGGTAATTAGGGGCCTGAGGCTAGCGATAGTCATTGTTTAAGTACTTAAATGGTCTTATTTTAATAAAATAGGTATTTCGGTAAATAATCAACCTTTGTATTTTGGTTGTTCGTTTTAAAAGAATAAAGGCTAGATAAGAATGAACAACCTAAGATCGTATTTTAAATATCTGCGTACTAAAAAATATGGCCATTCGCGTTAAAACCTGTATTCATTTGCCGCAAGACCAGGAAATAAAAAAAGCAATCGTGCCCCAATGCGACGAATGCATAACCATGGGTGGCACCTGGGTACACTTGCGTACTTGCCAAACCTGCGGCAAAACCCATTGCTGCGATTCTTCGCCTAACATGCACGCCACCAAACACTACCAGCAAACGGGGCATCCGGTGGTCACTTCCGCTGAACCCCGCGAAGATTGGGCCTGGTGCTACCCCGATAATTTATTTATGCCGTTGTCCTGAAGAATTAGGTTGATACCTGAATATTCTGAGCAGGGAAAATTTAGCAGTATTACTTGGTTATTGTCGCCTTAAGCGGGTTTAGCATTTTTCCCGAATAAGTATTATCAGCGCTAATTTTTTAGCTTTTACCCAACTGCTTGCCGGTAAAAAAACGCAGCCAGGGCAAACCTTAATGGCACTTCCCCAAAGATAATTGGGCTGCTTACCAATACGGATGGCTACAAAAAGTTGGGCCGATCCAATTTTTTAGAAATCCGGTAAGCAGCATTTACCAAGCCCACGTGGCTATAAGCCTGCGGAAAATTGCCCCACTGGCTACCGGTTTTGGCGTCTACGTCTTCGCTGAGCAAGCCCAGGTGGTTGGTATACTGTAATATTCTTTCAAATTCCCGCATGGCTTCATCAATCCGGCCCACACAAGCCAGCGCCTCTATGTACCAGAAAGAACAAATCAGGAAAGTGGTTTCCGGGGTACCAAAATCATCGGCGTGGCGATACCGGTAAAAGAGGCCTTCGGGGGTTTTAAGTTCTTTTTCCAGGTTGCGCAGGTGACTGCGGGCCAGTTCTGAGTTAGGATCTAAATAACCCATCATAATAAGTTGCATGGTACTGGCATCCAGATGCGGCGAACCTACGGCATTGGTATAAACACCGCGTTCGCGGTCTAAACACTCTTCTATGCGGCCGGCGGCCTCCTGGCGTAGCCGGTTACCCAAACTAATCAGCGTGTCGTCTTTAATATATTGGCCAATTTTAGAGGCGGCGTTGGCGCCTGCCCAATGAAATAAAAACGTATAACAGTGTAGTTGTTTCAGGTTCCGGAATTCCCACAGGCCGGCATCGGGCTCATGCAGGTATTTTTCCAGTTTGTGCAGAGTATGGTAAATCAGTTTTTCTGAATCGGCCCGGCCGGCATCAATAAATCGGCGGTCTACATACAAGGGTAGCAAAGCCACGAGTACCTGGCCGTACACATCGTTCTGAATATGGGTATAGGCATCGTTGCCAATCCGGACCGGCTGGTTACCCAAATAACCTTCCAGATCCAGTTCCTGTTCAATTAATTTGCTGGCGCCGTTAATGGCATAAAGCGGCTGAAACCGGTCCTGGGCCTGTACCGATACATTGGCGATGTAATGGAAATAGCGCTCCATTTCTTCGAAATGCCCAATATTGTTAAAGGCCGTTAAAATGTAATAACTGTCGCGCATCCAGCAGAAACGGTAATCCCAGTTGCGGGTACTGTGCGGGGCTTCGGGTAAACTGGTAGTGCTGGCAGCAATTATAGCGCCGGTATCTTCGTACTGGTGAATTTTTAAGGCCAAAGCCGACCGGATAACCTGGGATTGGTAATAATTGCTGATGCTGGTGCTTTTTACCCATTTGCGCCAATAATCTAAGGTTTTTACCAGAAACTCTTCGGCGGTGGTTACCAGGGGTGCTTCCATGGGCTCGCCAAAAGTAAGCACCAGGTATTTGGTTTCGTTTAATACAAAAGGTTGTTCATCTATAATATACGTAAGCGACACATTGGTCGTAAGGCGTACTTGCTCTTCTAAACCCAGGTACCCAATGTGGTTGCTGCCTCTAACCTGGTCGGGGCGAATACTGCCGTACCCGCCCACTGGATTACACGTAACCTTTATGTGCGGTGTACCCGAGAGCGGCTCTATTTTGCGAATGAGCATTAGCGGTTTAAAGTAGCGTTGGTGTTGCTGAAAGCGGGGCGCAAAATCAGTAACGCGGTACCGCCCGTGAATGCTCTCAATCTCGGTGCATAACACATTGGTGTTTTCGATATAATACTGGTTGCAGCGAAAATTAGGCTCCGAAGGTCGCACCGAAAATTCACCGCCTTTTTGCCGGTCGAGGAGCTTGCCAAAAATAAAACTTGAGTCGAAACGCGGCCAGCACATCCAGGAAATATTGGTGTCTCGGCCAATTAAAGCCAGGTAAGCACAATTGCCAATCAGGCCAAAATCATAGGTATGTTTACTCATGGGCAAGCAGTAGATTAAAGTTTTTTCGGTTGTAAACAGCAATAATTGCCATAAAAGCAGCCGGCAGTTTGCTGCCTTTGTACCTTAAATTCCGGTGCTTAGTTACCCCACAATTACCTTAAACCAAACAGAATAAGCAGTAAAGTGCACATATTGAGGTGTTTGTGGGTTTAAAGAAATTAGGGTAAAAGCAGTTGTAAGCGAATATTTAACCGAAGTAACCCGGCTTAGAAAAGGAAAATAGCCGGCAAAATAAAAATAGAAAAGAAGCAGGTTTTTAATCGAAGATTAATTTAGCGCCACCCAAAAAAATAAATAGCCAGATTAGTCCTTTTATCAGAAAGAAAAGGAACCCGGCTACGCCTAGCTTTTTCAGGTAAGTTTTAAATTTAGACATCGGTAGTAAAACGGATTGCTAATTTAAATATTTTATTCTAAGTAGTAAACTCCGGTTAAGGCAAAGCTTAAGCGCGAGCAGCAGCAATAGCAGCCAGCAATTGTTCGTCAGAAAGGTTATCGACCCAATCGCGTTTAAGTTGCAGCCGCACGGTTTGGGCCCCGCCGCTGGGCGTACAAACTACCGGTACTTCCCCGTTTTCTGTTTCTAGCCGGTCGGCGGCTATTTTGGCGGCTTCTTTTTTCAGGCCGCTTAAAGCCTGTACACAAACCCAATTGGTATTTTCCTGGTCGGTAACTTCGCGTAATTCCATAAATAAATTTAAAGGCGGTTTTATTACCAGAATAACCATTCCGGCAACATAAGGTTTGGGATAAAACGCACCGGCCTTTTAAAAGTTAGGTTATACTGGCTAATTTACCAGCGTTGCGCTAAGTTTAACCAGTACTAGTTTGGGTAGCTTAACCAGGTTGCTGGCGGTCGCTGTGGCCCAGTGGTTTTTCGGGAGCAATGCGGTCGCGGATAAGTTGTTTTAGTTCTTTTGATTCGGGAAAGCGGCCGGCTGCTTTGCGGGAATAAATCAGTTCGCCGTTTAGCCGTACATCAAAAACGCCGCCGGTACCGGGTACCAAAGCTACCTCGCCCATTTCGGTTTCGAAAGTGGTTAATATTTCCTGGGCCATCCAGGCGGCCCGTAAAAGCCAGCGGCATTGGGTACAATAATTTATTTCGAGGCGCGGGTGCATGGTATTAATTTTATGTAAATAGCGGCAAAGCTAAGATGTTAGTCCTGGTAGTATTTATCTCTTTTCAACTTTCTGTATTGAATCAGGTGGAATAAATTTCCATTCATTGGTTTTATCCCCGATTATGTTTTCTTGAATATATTCTTTATCAATATTTCTAGAATCGTATTTGTCATAATAAAATGTGTTCGGGTCTGCTCCTGTAAATATTTTCTTGTGCTTATAAACACTCTTTTTATCTGTGGCAAAGAAAAAGAATTGAGGACCATTAATAACCTTAAAGGTTGCTCCGTCTGCTTCATCTATTAATTCTCCTCGGAAGTATACATTCTGTCCGTCTGTTGCGTATTCTTTTCCTAAATAGCTAAAAGAGCTGGGGTTCGCATTTTTAACAATTATTTTTACATAATGGCAAACTCCATAAGCAGAATAGTCTGTACAAATAACTTCTAAAGGGTAATAAACGTGATTTTTATCTTTTGCATACTGTGTTCCTGCTAGTACTGAAAAGGTATCAATATCGATTCCTTTAAGAGGTTTTAAATTACAAGCTGTTTCTCCTCCAAATATTGAGTCTCCCATTCTAGTGTAACCGTCAACTCTTTCTTTATCTTTTAAGTTTATCCAACCCATGTTCTTCAATTTGTATTCTTCGGTTTTGTTAACTGTACCAGTTTGTTGATAACATTTATTGCGTTCACTACAATCCGAGAAGAAAATACAAATAATAAAAATGCCGATAAATTGCTTCATTTTCTTCTTTGTATTAGCGTTAATTATAAAATAAAAACAGATAAAAGTTGAAAACTAATAAATTTAGGGCATGAGAAAATGCATATTTTTAATTCAGGTATTTTTATGGGTGGCTACCAGCAGTTGTACTAACCGCCAAAACAACTTGCCCGAAAATAATGAACCAATAACCAAGAGCAGCTCGCCTACTAAAAATAATCAGTCTATTGCCAGTGCGCCCGCTACTGATTTACCAAATTTGCCTTTAATTAAACCAGACGGTACTCAACTAATGGCCAACAGCCTGACCGGTAAAACCATCTTGTTCTTTTTTCAGCCCGATTGCGACCATTGCCAGCGCGAAACAGTACAGATCCGGGAAAATCTACCAGCTTTTCGGGAGTACCAGGTTTATTTTATTACCAATTACCCGCCGGCGCAACTAACTAAATTTGCACAGGAATACAAGCTGGCGTTTGAACCAAATTTTGTATTTGCCCAAGCTTCTATAAATGATATCTTAAATACGGTAGGCCCCATGGAGTCGCCGAGTATGTTTATTTATTCTGCAGAAGGTCGTTTGGTAAAAGCTTTTAAAGGCGAAACACCTATTCAGCAAATATTACCGGCTTTGTAATGAATGTGCCCTTCTTGCACCCCTTACTTTTAATCTTTTTTGGCAATAACTTAAAGTACTATTTTGTATGGCGCACGACACCAACCTGGCAGACCAAATTAGGGAATATCTGGTAAAATTTCCGGAGCTAAAGGTCGAAGAAAAGTTAATGTTTGGGGGGCTTACGTTTATGGTAAACGACAAAATGTGTGTTTGCGTAAGCGGCGAGGACCTGATGTGCCGTTTTGATCCGGGTTTGCAAACAGAATTTGCCGAAAAGAACGGTTACCAGCCCATGATTATGAATGAAAAAGACTACAAAGGCTTCTGTTATATAAACCCAACCGGATTTAAGTCGGGAGAAGCGTTTGCCTACTGGATGGATTTGTGTTTAGATTATAACAAAAAAGCAAAAGCGTCAAAAAAGAACAAATTGAAGGCTTAACATACATCTTAAATCATCTTCCTCACGGCCTGTTCCCTCGCAGAAGATTAGTATACTTTCGTTTGCTATAGACCATCTTTCTATTTGTGCGGGCACAAACCAAGGAGCAGGCTTTTTCGAAACGAGTGAAAATTGGGGAGGTTATTTAAAAACAGGCTCGAAATCTTATTATGAAAGAAAAGAAAAACTAAAGAATGGGATATTAGATTTCAGTAGTGTTATAATGGATTTGGGGAAAAAACAAGATATATTAAGAGAGATGAATGGCTTATAAATAGAACAGGTGAAATAGAACAGGTGAAAAATTAAAATTTATATATTCTATCTGGTCTGATGATTTTATGGAGTTCCTCATGGCGAGAAGGACATCTTCATTTTTTATGATAATCTTAAAAAGAAAGTATACTATTAATTAAAGGTACTTAAAAGAAGCTTTGGCTAAGCATACCTAACAAGTGCTTTTAGGCATGGTTACTTATTTATAAAAAAAAGCTTCCGGCTTAATTACCAGGAGCTTTTTTGTTTGTAGAAATATCTTGTTTAAAATTAATGGCCGTTGGTTTTTTCTTTTTGTGCTTCCCATTGGGCAAATATTTGCGGCAAATGATCGCGTATATAATCTATAAAACCAATAAGCTCGTTTAGCTTTAGATTAAACTCTTTTGTTTGAGCCGGCCGCTGCTGCAGTACTTCTTTTAATATAGCACTATGCGCATTCATGCCGTGCAGTACACCTTTTAAGCTGTCTTGTAATTCCCGTAACCGGCTCCGGAAATAGCGTTTCCGATCGCCGTGTATGGTTATGTACTCTACTTTTTCAGAATTAAGTAGCATATTAAGGGCGTTGCTGGTAGCGCTTTTACTTAATTGCAGGGCTTCTCTAATCTCATCAAAGGTAAGTTCGTTTTTATCGGCTACTAATAAAAGTGCCAATAAACGGGCCGAAGCAGGTGGTAGGCCAGTACGCTCATACAGCACACCCAACCTTTCTATCAATTCTTCTTGCTGGTGCGTTAAAGTTGTGTTTGTCATTGGTACAATTTTGTAATAAAACGCTGCTGAATACAAATAAGTTCTTTTGGTTCTGCCAAGCAAGAACTTAGATTTTTATTAAAAGCATTCTGAATAGAAAGACTAAAAATAAGATAACCAGGCTGGCCAGCTAATATAAGGACTTATTTAAGCCAGTAATATTTACGGAGATTATATTTATCCTTTATACTTAGTCTGGCTGATAAGTACGCAGCACTAGTGCGGTAACATTACTCATTTTTACCGGTAAGATACTTAAATGCACCAATTCGGGAGAGGAAAACTAACTTTAATTAGTTTCTTTAAAAAGAATTAAAGCGTACGTATGATAACATTAGAAGAAACCTCCGCCGAAAATAAACCTGGTAAATTGCCCCTGCATATTCCCAATTTTGATAAGCTTGACCTGGATGAGTGCGCAAGTATTTTAAAAAGAGTAGAAATTCTGGAAAGCAAAGGCGTTGATAAGCAAGTACTGGAAACCTGTATTGCCCGGATAGATAACCAGCTAAATTATACTTTGTATTTTTAGAATAATACTTAGAAGTTGTTTAGCATTTTATAAATAAAATCGCGCCCTCGCGGCAGAGGCACCAGAGAGTAGCTCAGCAGGAGCATTAGCATGGGCAGCCATAACACTTCCCATGCCGCCAGATGCTAATAGAAACAGAAGAGCGAAGCAGTTTCTTAAACTTCCTGACCTGAATAGCAAATAATTTTAAAACCAGTTTTAAAAAAATCAGGTATCTGAGGTATATTTATTCGGGCCATGTACATTAGCTGGTGCAGTCGCATATATTATCAGCAAATATTGGTAATAAAGTTATTTATTCGCGCTTGCGGTTTAGGCGCATAACCACCAGAATGGCTACAACCGACAGAATAGCGTAGCTGATAAAAGATTTCACCGAGAAAGTAGCGCCGGGTTGTAAAGGAAAATCTGGTCCTTGCAAAAAAAAGCCTCCAAATATTCCCACAATGCCGGCCACGGTGTAGTGACTAGCTTTAAAGCCGAGCTTTTTATTTTTCTGCGGTTTATTACGTATATCCCCCTCCATCTATACTTTATTTATATATTTTAATAAACTAATATTATAACAGCAAGAACTAAACCAAAGCCACTAGAACTGGAGGATATTTTCTGAGTTGTAGAAATATTTTACGCTTTACTAAATAACTAAAGTTGTTGCATAACCCATAGACTTGTATTGCACAAATAAAAAATGGGTAACTTATAAAGCTGAAAAATAATACGTTAGCTCCGGTATAAACTTACTAATCTAAATATTAAAGTAATATTATTTATTTATTAAATTTATATGGGGTGTAAAGCAGCTTAAATTTTAGGTAATGCAGATAAGGGTTTTAAAATCACAAGGTTAATAAATGCGCTAGCCATAATGAGCAAGAGAATCAGCCTGATTTTAATCGGCAGAAAACAGTTGTGGCTTGATATTTAAGATTACCCATCAGGGCGGCATTAGCAAGACCAAGTAATATTTAGAGTTAATTTGCCCGGTATAATACCACTTAATTAAGTAGTAAAACCAAATTTTATAAGGGAAAGTAGTTGTGGCAGCAGCGGTAAATAGAGCTGGTTACGGATAAAGTAAACGGGTAATTTCCGGTTTTCGGAAAAAATGCGAAAAAAAGTCCGAATTATAGAAATTATATTTTTCTAAGTTGGGTTAAAAGTGCTAATATTGTATTTTAATCCGAAGTGTAATCTTGGGGCTTTAAAAATGAGTAGCATGCGTATAATTTTATTTTTATCTTTTCTTTTATGTTCCTTGCCCTCCGTGGCACAAAGTTTTAACCTGGACCAACTTTTAAGTTTAACCAAACGCGATTCGGCGGCAGTGAGTAGTTATATTGCCGAAAAAAGCTGGGTGCTGAACGAAGCCAAAATGCCAACCGGCAACCAGGCCGGCCGGCTGGTTTACAAGCACTCGCCCTTGGAGCAATCTAATAGTTTTGCTCAGTTCTGGCTTGTGTATTATTATAAAGATAACAAGTGTTTGGCTTTGTCTTACTCTACACTGGATGTTAAAACTTACGAGGGTTTAAAACGGCAAGTGGCCAGTAAAAATATGCGCCGGCTAAGTGCCAGCAATTCTAAAGAGGGAAGTCAGACCAAATATAAATGGGGTAACTATACCGTAACCTTAGAACTGAAAAAGAAAAACGTAGACCAGGAAAACAAGCCTATTCAAAGTTACGAGATTACCATAGATACTATTTAATTAACGGCTGCGTGGTTTAGGCCAGTAAAAGCACCAAACTTGTATTTAGCATAGGAGTTTAATCCGGAGGTTAAATTATTCTGTTCTTATTTTATAAATTTACCTGCCAAAAGATAGAATCAGGTTCTGGTTAAGCTGGCTTGTAACATGAAAGGATTTTTAACCATTGTTTTGCTTATACTTTCAAACGTATTTATGACGTTTGCCTGGTACGGTCATTTACAATTTAAAAAGCTGGGGTGGCTGCAACATACCGGCATTTTTGTTATTATTTTAATAAGCTGGGGTTTGGCTTTTTTTGAGTATGTTTTTCAGGTACCAGCCAATAAAATTGGGTTTAACGGCAACGGCGGACCTTATTCTTTGTTCGAGCTGAAAACGATTCAGGAAGCCATATCGCTGGTGGTGTTTACCCTGGTTACGGTTTTGGTGTTTAAAACCGATAAACTGGCCTGGAACCATTTGGTAGGCTTTGGCTTAATTGTGCTGGCGGTGTTTTTTATTTTTAAAAAGTGGTAAGCCCAGGTCATAAGCTTTTGGCTTAACCAGGCAATAATTCAGGCATGGAAACAGAAGAAATATCGTACCAGGAACGCATTCGCGAACATCAGCTTAAAATAAAGCAAGTGTTTGATGAAGTAGGTAAAGTAATTGTAGGCCAGCAATACATGGTAAACCGCCTGCTTATTGGGTTATTTACCAATGGCCATATTTTGCTCGAAGGCGTGCCGGGTTTGGCCAAAACGCTTACCATTAATACCCTGTCTAAGGTGCTGCACCTCGATTTTCAGCGCATTCAGTTCACGCCCGATTTATTGCCCTCCGACCTGATTGGCACCATGATTTACAACCAGAACTCCTCAGCGTTTGAAGTAAAAAAAGGGCCTATTTTTGCGAATTTGCTATTGGCCGATGAGGTAAACCGTTCGCCGGCCAAAGTGCAATCGGCTTTGCTGGAGGCTATGCAGGAGAAGCAGGTAACTATTGGCGAAACCACATTTAAGCTCGATTTGCCGTTTTTAGTATTAGCTACCCAAAACCCCGTAGAGCAGGAGGGAACCTATCCGTTGCCCGAAGCCCAGGTAGACCGCTTTATGATGAAGGTATTTGTAAATTACCTGAGCAAAGCCGACGAGCTGGAAGTAATGCGCCGCATGGCCAATATGTCGTTTAGCAGCGAGGTAAATACCATACTGACCAAAGCCGATATTTTTGCTATCCGCCACGAAATAAACCAGGTACAGATTTCGGAAACCCTGGAACGTTATATAATAGAGTTGGTGTTTGCGACCCGCCGGCCCGCCGATTACGATTTGGCCGAATTTGCCGAGTACATTCAGTTTGGCGTATCGCCGCGGGCCAGTATTGCTTTAAACCTGGCGGCCAAAGCCGTAGCCTTTTTCGATGAGCGCGATTACGTATTGCCCGAAGATATTAAAGACGTAGCCGCCGACGTACTTAACCACCGTATTATTTTAAACTACGAAGCCGAAGCCGAAGATATTAAAACGAAAGACTTTATTGAAGCCATTTTACGGAAAGTGCCGATAAGTTAAGCGTAGATATTGCTCTATTGGTTGTTTGCCTACTAAGAGCTTCTTGTCAAATAGCTACACAATTGAAACTTATAAAATTTAGGGTTCAACCATGGTGGTAAATATAGTTTAGGTGATTGATTTGGCAATTGTCTAAGCTTAGCAAAATATGCCAAATAGTAAATATAGGTTTGTCTGGCTGTCCAACAAATGGTTGTTCCCATCAGTCCTTCTGTAGAATTTCAAGAATTTTAAAAGAAGCTTCTGCATAGGTTTGTAACATGTTATTAACCAGCTCTGATATTTGGCGATAATGCCCTCCATGCAGAAGATTTCTCCGGATTAACGAGTAGAGTGTGAATAATTTATAGTATTAGCTTGGCAGCGCTTTACTACTAACTGGTATCATATAACTAAAATGATCCTCTACAGAAATTATCCTTATTTAACTATTTTAGCTATAGTTTAAAATAGTTATATCTTATAATAAAAATATTATAAAAATTAAATGTCTTTTTGAATATAATCAATATATATTTGATAAATACTCAATTTTAGGTATTGCTACTTATAATTTGCTTTTATTACTTGTGTTTGTTCCTGAATCAAAGTATTAAAGCAAAAAATAATATTTGAATAATTTAAAAGTACCCGAATAGGCAAACTATCATACTGTGTTTGCTACAGGGGTAAGATTTGCTAATATACACTAAAGCACCAATTTATTTAAGCTTTTAGAGTTCAGAGATAGGTATCAATACTTATTAAAATAGGCTGGGAATGCAAATAATATTATCTGATGGCTACTCATCCAACGTATTTGTGCGATACATTTTTTTAATTCTTCTTGAATCAAATTAGCTATAAGGCCTATGTGCTCTAACTATTTTGGTTAATTAGTTAAAGGCCTGTAGTTAACTACTTTATTTAATATTCTTGCTCCCCCCCCCCGTTTAATTTCCATTAACATTCATAACAAAATCAACTTATTGAAATTTAATTATATGGTATGAAAGCTTACTTAAAGATCTTTTTATTTATTTTTTTGTTAACACAGTTTCCTGATAGCTTAAAAGCGCAAACTGTTACCGATCCGGCCAATTCAGATCCGAGCTATACCCAAAGAAAAGAGCTAGCTAGTCGGAGTTATGGGACTGTTAACCAAACTGCGGCGAATTCAGCAGGAGCAAGGGTTCTATCCAACACTGTTGTGCCTTTGGCCTATAATGCGGCTTTGGAAGATGGAAACTGTTTTATTCCTCGCGATAATAGCTACACGGCTGTTCCCCGAAACGATGATGGTTCTTTTGGACCAATAGCGTTGCCGTTTAATTATAATTTGTATGGTACTAATTACACGCAGTTTTGGATTAATACCAATGGTAATTTAACCTTTACAGCTCCGCTAGGTACCTATAATGCGAGTGGGTTCCCGATTAATATTCCTATGGTAGCCGCTTTTTGGGCAGATGTAGATACAAGAAATACTGCTGGCGGGGCTATTTATTATAAGGTCTCTGGCTCAAACGTTATTGTTACCTGGGATGGTGTAGGTTACTTTAGTAACATGGTTGATAAGCGTAATACTTTCCAGATTGTAATTACCAATGGCTTAGACCCCATTATTGGAGCTGGAAATAATACGGCTTTCTTTTATAAAGATATGCAATGGACCACCGGGAGTGCTTCTGGTGGTATAAATGGTTTTGGCGGAACACCAGCTACAGTAGGAATAAACAAGGGGAACAATATTAACTACGTTCAGGTAGGCCGGTTTAATTTAAATAATTCAGCTTACGACGGACCCGGTGGCAACAATGATGGCATTAATTATTTAGATAATAAATGCTTTAACTTTAACGTGGGCAATACCGGTACTGTAGTTAATATTCCGCCTAGTGTAAGTGGCCTGCCCCCTGCTAACACCATTACGGTTAATGTAGGAGATACCGCAAATGTAGCACTCCAGTTTATTGGGCCAGAAGTTGGTCAGGTAGTAACAACCCAGGTAGATACCAGAGGCTTATGTAGTGTAACTAATACGGTAACCAATGGTGTCGTATCCACGGTAAACTTGCGGATAACCGGTGCTGCCTGCAACGTTGGTACCCATACCATTACTTTGAAAGCTACAGATAATGGTTCTCCAAGCCAAACAACTACTGTTAATCTTACTCTAAATGTCTCCAAACAAAACCAGACCATAACCTTTACCCAGCCACCGGCCAGAACTTTTGGTGATCCCCCATTTAGTTTAAATGCCACTGCCACTTCTGGTTTGCCGTTAACCTTTAGCGTTGTATCTGGTCCGGCTACCCTTTCGGGCAATATGCTTACCCTCACGGGAGTGGGTTTAGTTACAGTGCAGGCTATGCAGGCCGGTAATGATGTGTATAATCCGGCACCGGCAGTTCAACGGTCTTTCTTGGTTAATTCTCCTCTCAGGACACAGACTATCACTTTCCCAGATATACCTGGACCGGTTTTTATAAACAGCTCCATTCTCTTACGGGCTATCGCCAGTTCCGGGCTGCGGGTTTTCTACCAGGTAGTATCCGGTCCGGCTGTCGTGGCGGGTAGTGCGCTTCTTGTTACCGGAGCAGGGAGAATTGTAGTCAGAGCTACACAGCCCGGCACTGATTCCACGCAGCCCGGCGTTGAATATGCCCCCGCTGAGCCAGTTGAGATAAGCTTTATAGCAGAGAAAGCCCCACTGTATATTATGTTTACACCCATTCCGGATAAAATCCAGGGAGACGCTCCGTTTACAATCGAAGCCATTGTTGGTTCCCCAGCCGGTATTAATTACCCTTTACCAGTTACCTACAGCATTGTTTCGGGGCCGGCTACTATATCTGGTAATATGGTTACTTTAACTGGAGTGGGAGCGGTAAAAGTAAGAGCTACCCAAGCTGGCGATGCTAATTATAACTCAGCCACTGCTGAAATAACATTCATGGTAAATGGTGATAATCCAAATCCGGGTGGTGGCTGTACCTTAGCTTTAACGACGAAAGTTACGCAAGCGGAACCCTGGTACGGCATGTGGGGTGTTATAGCCGGAGCAGGGGCCATTGATTTAACCGTGATGGGTGGCACGGCTCCTTACACCTACCGCTGGAATGCCGGCTTAAGTATGCAGGATATTCCGGCAGCTTCGCCCGGTTTGTATACGGTAATGGTAACTGATCCAAACGGCTGTACCGGCATGACCAGTCTATACGTGGGTATTAAAAACGACTTTCTACGGGTATTATCTGCCCATAG
>NZ_JBMQUD010000132.1:0-45788 GCF_057359045.1 Adhaeribacter sp. | reverse complement strand
TATTCACTAATTTTTGAATAAAAATCTTCGTCAGAAATTCGTTCTTTCATTCCTTCGTCCGATGCAGAAGATAATTTGTGCAGAAAATGACCATCCAACACTACTATTCCTAATTCCCTACCAAAGTCTTTAACCTCTTGTCTCCTGTCTGTGGTTGCAACTATTGCGTTAGTAGCTTTGGTGGCAATACGCAATCCCTGGACCCAGAAAATTCTCTCAATAGCTTGGGGGGTTCTTTTGTTTTTGGAATCTACTATAGTTATTTCACGAGAGACAGACGATGTCCTACTATAAAGCCAAAGGTCAATATCAGTAACGTCAAAACCTTCATAAACAAATGGTACGCCACGAACAACATAATACCCTGATTTAAGGAAGTAATTTCTTAATAATTCTTCCATTTTATATCCTTTTGGTAAAGGTTCTCCTACTTTACTCATAATTATAATTTACCTCCTGTTCGAAGAATTGATAACATATCATTAGTAGCTTTAGGACTCATGCTAGTTTGCTTTCTCCGAATTTTTTCCCGATTGTGCTCTGGGCCACTAAATTTAGTAACAGCTGCAGTTGGTAATGCAGTTAATGAGTGTTCGCTTACATCACCTTGTCGAATAGCTTGGAGAGCAAGTTCACCAACTTCTTTTTTTAGAAGTTTTAACATTGGGCCAGAACGTCCATTTTTTATCCCATCCGCAACTTGAACAACACCTTTTAACTCCAATATTTTATAATCTTCTGCAATTGCTCGGACTGGACCAACCCATTCACCTCTAACTAATGCGGATAATAACGCATCTACCATAGTTATTTGCCCTCTCGCATATGAACTTTTTGTCATTCCATATGTGATTGAACTAACAAAAGCCTTTGCAAGGTCAAATGCATCATCGACCATAGAATCGCTAAATTTAGAAAATGCCGATGGAAGAGTTAAAAATCCAACATTTTCTGTTGGATTACTTACTACACTTATATCAAATAAACCAATAGCAGCTACTTTTTGAAATAAACTGTCCCCTAATAAAGCTTGTGACTGTTCAACACTTAAACATGCGCATTTTTTTAGTATTTCTGTTAACTCATTAAGTTTCAACTGCTCTTCAGGTTTAAGTGAATCAAGGACAGTTTTTATTTTTAATGTTGTTTCTCTTCTGAAAAGATTGCCATTAAAGAGTAATTTATCTTTAGTTGAAATGTTTTCAGAATCTACAAAACCAATGGTTTCAGCATCTTGAAATATCTGATTAATTTCTTGTGCGGGAATTTTATATGTATCGGCTAGCTCTTCGGATATATCACTTACTAAAATTGGTGAAATTGATGCACGTTCAGCCAAACTAATTACTGCTATTTCATTAGGTTTTGGACCAAATGTGTCAAATATATCAGAAGTGTGTTGTAAAGCACTGCTAGTAGTAACACCAAGAACCGCAATTCCACTCGAACTCTTATCAATAAGTTCTTGCTTTTGAAGGATATCAACAAGCTTTGGGAGTTCAAATGTAATATTAATATTGGCTGCTTGGGCTAAAACTGCTAATCGGTCATTTTTAATAGTTATGTCTTGATTTGCAGAAATAGCTGAAAGAAGAATTCCTGCTTTGCCAGCAACAAAAGTACTATCATAGCCATTTTGATTTGTAACAGCTTGTAGTTTATTTGTATGGTGAATCAGCCATGAACCTTTAGTTTTTTTATCCATAATTACCAGTGATATTTACATATATTGGGTTCTAATTAGAAAGTGCTAATTAAAGCACTCAAATATACTTTTATTAGACAATAAAATAAAATGCCCAGCAAACAATCCATGTGGATGGTCCGAGCCGGAGAAGATGCTTACCTGGTGGATGATTTTCTAACGAAAAATGTAGTAGCCATCGGCTGGAATCAGGTAGGCGATTTAAGCTAGGTAAAAGATTTAGAAAGCCTGAAAGCCAAACTGCAAGCCGCTTACCCGGATTATACAACCGGCAAAATAAATAATGTTGCCGGCCAGATTTACCGCTTCCGCTTCGAGTTTGCCCCGGGCCAGAAAGTAGTAACCTATAACCCTGCTACCCGCACCTACCACCTCGGCGAAATACTTTCGGATTACGAATATTCCCAGACCAAAACCGAGTTTTACCACACCCGCCAGGTAACCTGGCAAACCGGCATTCCGCGCGATAATTTATCTACGGCCGCCAAAAACAGCCTGGGCGCCATCATGACCTTGTTTAAGCTCCCCGATTTCCTGGCCGAAGAACTGCTGAACCCCGGCACCACCACCGCTCCTAACCCGCAGCCCCTAAGCCCCGAGCCCGCTACCGCCGAGAGCACCGCCGAAACCCTGGAAGAAATAAAAGAAGACATTGAAGCCAAGGCCTACGGGTTTATAGAAGATAAAGTGTTAGCCCTAAACTGGGAGCAAATGCAGGAATTAGTGGCCGGCATATTAAGAGGCATGGGCTACAAAACCCTCATCAGTCCCAAAGGCGCCGACCGCGGCAAAGACATTATTGCCTCCCCGGACGGCCTGGGTTTGCAGGACCCTAAAATAGTAGTAGAAGTAAAGCACCGCACTGCCAGCATGGGCTCGCCGGAAGTCCGCAGTTTCCTGGGCGGCCTCCGCTCCGGGGACAAAGGCTTGTACGTATCTACGGGCGGCTTCTCCAAAGAAGCCCGCTACGAAGCCGAGCGCGCCAACATCCCCCTCACCCTCATCGACCTGGCCATGCTCGTGCAACTCATCATCCAGCACTACGACAACTTCGACTCCGATACCCGGGCGCTAATACCATTAAAGAAAATTTACTGGCCGGTTTAATATTTATTTTTTACTTTAGTGAAATATATAAAAAATTGAATATTTACAGGTATGTCGAAATTTATTACGGGGAAAGAACTAGGAGAAACCATTTATAATATTATTTGGGAAGCAGAGAGCGAGCTTTTAATCGTTTCGCCATACATTAAATTAGACGCTTATTTTAAAAAGCTTTTCAATAAGCACCTTACTAATCCAAAAATTCAGATTACGATTGTTTTTGGTAAAAATGAAGGTCAGATTAACAAAAGCTTTAATAAAGAAGACTTAGAATATTTTAAGCAATTTTTAAATGTAAGTATTGTTTACGTTCCCAACCTGCATGCTAAATATTATGCAAATGAATACCAGGGCATTTTAACATCTATTAACCTTTACGATTATTCGTTTATTAATAACATTGAATTTGGAGTGCTGTATGAAAATAAGTTTTCAGGTAACTTCTTTAAAAGAACAGATGAAGATGCCTGGCAAGCTTGTATGAATATTGCCGATGCCAACCAACTTGTTTTTGTAAAAAGACCAGTGTTCCAAAAGAAATTGTTTAGTAAAAACTATATGAGTTCTAAAATAATTATAGATAGAACTGAAGATTTCTATAGTGGTAAAAGCATTCAGAAGAGTTTAGTAAAACTTTCTGATATAAATAAGGAGCTTGATTATGCTGAAAGTTATTCAGAAAGACCTACCAGAGAAGAAATAATAAAACCGGCATATCAAACTCAAGAGATTATAGAAAAACCAGCCCAGCCCACCCAAAACGAACCAAAATTGCCGGCAGCTCCGCCTGGTATGGGCTATTGTATAAGAACTGGAGTTATCATTCCATTTAATCCGGAGAAACCTCTATGTTACCAGGCTTATAAAAGTTGGAGCCAATTTGAAAATGAGAATTTCCCTGAAAAATATTGCCATTATTCTGGTGAACTTTCTAATGGAGAAACCACTATAAAACGTCCAATTTTATATAAAAACTGGCGTAAATCTCAGCAAGTTTACCAGTTCTAAAAATTTGCATTGCTCCTGCTTTTAAATTCTTCTAATTATCCACCGTAAAAACACTTCATCATGATTAAAACCTTACTAGAGCAGAAATATGGTCAATTTGTTACAAACCAATTGTTAACTGAACAAAATGAAGTAATAAAAGAGAATTGGAATAAAGATGGAGTTGAAGAACAGAAAAATGTAATTCAGACTATAAAAAGCTTCAAAGATTTAAATGGAGATAATTTAGTACCAGATAATTTCTGGAACCAGCCCGTAGAATGGGGCTTTGATTTTTCCAGCTGGGTAGGCAACTACGACAATAAAGAATTTTTTATTATTGGTGCAGAACCGCATATCCATAATAACTACCAGTTAGTTTACGATTTTGGCAACCTTAAAGGTAAAACTTTACATGAATCGGCTAATGAGCATTACGCAAATAAAAACGATATATGGCATTACCTAACGAATATATTTGTTGATAATCCTACCCCTGATAGTATCACCGAGTTTTTAAATAAGTGTTATATCACCGACCTCTGCCATGTAGTACCAAAAGGCTGCGGACAGGTAAATACTATTTGTGAAAAGCTATCAATCCAACCAGGCGAGTGGTATAAATTCAGGACGGCGGTGGCTAAACGGTTTCTGCTGGAAGAAATAAAAGCAGTCAATCCAAAGGTGGTAATTCTACATGGCAATGCTTCCCGCGAATTTTTTCAATATGAGCTTGGGGTAAAATATACCCATGTATACCCAATCGACAATTGTAAATATACTATAAAAGTTGGGGCGTTAGAAGGTTACAAAATTATTTCCATACCACATTTAAAAGGTGACATGAAAAATAAATTGTGGAAATGCAAGCAGCATCCTGAACGGCCGCTAAGTGCTAAAAAGCTTTTAAACGAAATTATCAGCCAAGATAATACTATGCTTCTTATGCCGCAGGAAACAACTATCAAATCTGATACGGATATTAAAAGTTGGGTGGATGGTGCCTTTCAGAGGTTGCGCGAAGCCACCAGCATTGCAGAAGTTGAATTGATACCAGACTACTTAAAAATATTACCCCAAAATAAGTTAAGTACCGAGAGCTACCCGGAATTAAAATATAGCCTTACAGTTGAGGAAATTCAGGATTTAAAAGGGAAAGGGTTAATACAAGAAAATAACACCTTTTCAGCTGACCTGCCGGCTACTGACTTAGACCCAATTGCCAAGTTGTTATATGCTATTGCCTGGAAGAACGGCGATTTACAGAAGGTTAAACACATTGTGGCAGGAGTTCTAGATTGCAAAGAAACTGATACCCATAACTGGGAAGAGGGCATTGTGTTTTACCAGTTTGGCCGCTATCTTTCTAAAACTCCTGGTGAACCTATTATAGACCAGCATGTATTGCGCGCCTTTGGTATTTCTCAGACAAATGACTTATCAGAGATAAAAAGGCTCAGAAAGCGTTCTGTTATCACAAAAAAAGAAAACAAGATAATTAAAGCTTATAAGAGTTGGTTACAAACGGGCGAAGGCTTGCAGGAGAGTTTAAGGAAAGAAGAAGGTTATACTTACCACCTGGATAAGCTGTTATTTGCTATTGGTAAGACAGTCAAAATTAAATAAAAAAGATAAGAACTATGACTAAAGGCTGGTCTGTTGTAGTGTCCGCATTTTCTTTCACTTCTGTCCATTTGCTTTTCTAGCGGCTCCGCCAGCGATAGATTAGGCTCTCGCTGATGCCTAATGATTTGGCTATTTCTCTTACCGAGCGCCCGTTGGCAATCATCTGCAGCGCCTGCTGCTTGAAGTCAGAACGTACTTGCGACACTACTCTTTAATCTTTTTTCTTTCATTCCGGTTTGCTAAGTTAAGCAAATCAACTGTCCGTATTTATTAGCGCATCTCACACTAGTTGAATAGGTGCCAGCGAATATAGCATTTTATAAGTGCTTTTAGCCTGCATCAACACTAAATCTACAACAGAGTACTTCAACTTTTGCTTGACAGACTTACCGTTCTGTTAAACGCGTGCAAGATAGATAGTAGATTAATCTTTCAATGAAAAATACTGAAAATTCAGTATTGCCCTTTATTTAATTACTTAAGAAATTTCCGAAAATTAGTAACTCCACTTATAAATAATATATTCCTAAATAATTAGAAGTATGCAGTTTTTACTAAAGAGTTTTTTGTTAATATTTCTTAATTTAATTATTGTCTTCACAAGTTGTGCGCAAAAAAATAAAGTTTATTCTAAAGGTGTTGTTCGAAAAGGTAGAGAAATATTGGAGTTAAAGATTATTGAAACAGACCCTATTTTAAAATTAGCTAAAGAGACTGTACCATTTGATCGATCATTCTTTATTAAACTCAAACGCCCATTAAGAGGAAACAACGCTGAAATATTAGCAACTAGGGTTAAAAAAACTGATTCTACAGAAATTATAAAACCTAATCCGAATTTAGAAATTAAAAAATCTATATCTAGGGAGTTTAAAAGTCCATTAAATAAAGAAAGAACAATTAACGTGCCTTCCCAAATTTCTTCCATTATTTTAAAATCAAATAAAAATAATCAAGAAATCATTATTGATAAAAGTGTTTATCCTTCTACTAATGGCAAAGTTTATGAAGATAATAGCAGTTCAGAATTTGTTTACATAGAAATTCCAAATTTGAGGCCAGATCAAGGGTATGATTTGGAACTTTTATGGGCTGATACCATTAATGAAATATATTCATTTACTACTATTCCCCCTACCTTGGAAAAACGATTAAAACAACAAATAATTCCGCAGCTAGGTGTCGCAACTCCAATTTTTAAGAATGGTAAAAACTATTCTTTTGAACCAAGTTTAATGTTAGGATTCTATATTCATCCTAGGAGTATTGATCCTGATATACCCTTCTATAACTATAGCTATTTTTCTCTACAGCGATTTTCTTATTTTGCTGGACTAACAATTAATAGTATAGCTGAAGAAAATTTAAGAGGTGATCTAATAGGCAGTAGTAATATAATGATTGGTATTGGATATCAGCCATTCAATGCCATAAGGATTTCATATGGAGGGTTATTATTTAGTGAGATCAGTCCGAATAAGCTTATGGCAGATAGAAAATCTTTAGCAATTACTTCTTATATTGCCTTAACTATAGATATAAAATTAAAAGATATTCTTGGTGGAATAGTCACTACTTTAGGTTTTAAATAGTTATGAAAAAACTATCACTTATAATAGGATTGTGTTTTTCTTTATACTCTTGTTATGATTATAAAAAGGATATGGAGCAATTAGATAAGAATCTATTGCCCAAAGTAGAGATTACACCGTCTAATGGAGCCCTTGCCAATGGAGTAGACACAATTAAAATTAAAGTATACTTTCCAAAGAATTCAGATAGGAGTCTAGTTAAGGTAAATTTTATAACAAAAGAGGGGGTGTTTTATGAAAATGGTAAGGCAGAATATTCAAGTTCAGAAGTATTTGCCCAAGGTGATGACCGATTCATTTTTGCAAACCTTAGAACAACAACTAAGCAAGGAAGACATAACATTACTATTGAGGTACCAGATGTTTATAAAAAGTTTACATCAGCCGTGTTTTTAAATTCTTATCCTTCTACAATAAGAACTAATAAAAATAAATTTGCTGTTGCAAGTACATTCAAAGATGAAATTCAGTTGTTCGCCAATCTTGGTGCTCATAAGGGACTACCTTCTGAAGGAACTGTCGTCAAATTTATTGTTGCAGATAGTATAAATTCAGATAACTCTAGAAGTTTTCGAGGTTTAACAAGAACCGATGCGAATGGTCAAGCCTCTGTATTTTTCACTCCTGGCTCTTTGAAGGGCTATACGGGACTAATTTCGTACAAAGCAACTACTTCAAATGAATCTGGAGATATTATTATAGCCAATGGTTCCTTTGAGGTAGTTGAACCTGAAAAATAGATGATAATAATTATTTAATGGTGAAAGCAAATAGAATTAAAGGTAGTTAACCCTTAGCTTGTGCGAGCATGTTCCCACATAGTACGCATTTAACGATGTGTAAAGCATGCCAAAGTTATCCGGAAAATATTCTTAGCCCAATGATAAAACTTTTGCCATGTATAAAAGGCTACGGCAGAACAACTCTTAATTAGCGCGCATTACACTTTGCTAAACGCGCGCTAATTAAGGCAAGGACTCCGGAAAAGCGCTTGGTTAAAACTAAAGCAAAAGGGCATCTGAATCCAGATGCCCTTTTATTTCAATGCTATCGGCTGGCAGCAAAATCAGATACTATTTTATCTGAAATGTAGTCCTTGTTTTACCGGTTTTTCCAATAGGTTTTACCTATTTAGCCAGATTTTCAGATTTTTATAGCCGTAGTTATTAAATGCCAGCGCCGGTTATTTATCTTTTTTACCGTTGTAATTGCTCCATTGCGCCACACCTTCGGGTTCGGCACTGGTTATTTCGGCACTTTTAAGTTTACTTAATTCTTTGTTCATTTTTTCGGTGGCCTTCATTTCTTTTTCAATGCCTTTTTCCCGGTCTTGCAAGCCGGCGGTTTCTTTTACGTGGGCAATCGGATCGGCTACATAATCCCAGCTTTTGCCGGTTATTGGCATTTCGCCTTCGTTCCATGGTCCGCGGGCGCTTTCTCCCTGCGATAAATTAAAATATTGGTTTGTAAAGCGCGGGTCGGCTTGTAATACCCCCGGCGGATAGTTGGGTTTAATAGAGGCCAGCGCCGCTTCAAACATTTCGTAATGGGCTACTTCCCGGGTCATTAAAAAAGAAAGCGTTTCTTTTACGTAAGGGTCATCGGTAAACTGCATCAGGTATTCATAAACCAGCTTGGCCCGCGATTCGGAAGCAATATTAGACCGCAAATCTACCGTTAGGTCGCCGTTAGAATGGGTGTACGACGAACACCACGGAATACCCTGGCTGTTGGTTAAACGGGGGCCACCGGCGCTTAATACCCCAAATTGCGGGTTAGATAATGCCTGGTGGATTACGGTTTCTTTGGCCGCTTTCCCATTCATTACCGCCATTATTTCCGATTGATCCGCGGCATCCTTCAACTCGCCATTTACACCTTTTAGCAACATCTGAATGGTAGCGCCCACAATTTCCAGGTGACTGAATTCTTCGGTGGCGATATCCATTAACATATCATATTTATCCGGATAAGGTTGTTTAGCCGCAAATGCCTGGGTGAAATATTGCATGGCGGCGGCCAGTTCGCCGTTTTCGCCCCCAAACTGCTCTAACAATAAAGCAGCAAACCGGGGATCGGGTTTAGAAACCCGGGCATTAAACTGTAACTCTTTTACGTGATGAAACATATCTTTCTTGTTTTTAAAGTCTGTAAACTAAGAAAACGATAAGTACTTAGGTTTGTTCGGTTTAATACTTAACTTGGCCCGGAAGCGCTGTAAATAAGGGTTTTATAGTATCATAAATTTTTTATTTACAAGGTTAGTCTACGCCAGATAGTATTTAGGTTGCCGGCCCCTGATGGTGCCAGGGTTCCCTGGGGCCTTTGCGAGCAATTTAATGCTGCCTAACCGGCTACTTGCGCGGGAAGTGGAATTGCTATTGCTGGAAATGGTTTTAGGCCCGCTTCCTTTTTCCCCGGCAGCGTTATTTTCGGGTGCCTTTTGTACCTGCGCCGTACTACCAGAAAAGTCTATAGCGGTATTATCGGATTTTGTAGATTTGTTTTATCATGAATAGTAGCGGAATGGCCCAAACGCTGCTAAATTAATTTTAAACCCAGGAGAATAGAAATTTAATGAATACACCAACATTCAGGTTCGCTTTGCTATTCGTGCTTTTCCTAACGCTGCATCTTACCGCTTTTGCCAAAGAAGTGTGGCCGGATGGCACGCCTATACCGGACTGGTTCCGGCAAAACCAACGGACGGATATAAATAAGTTGGGCAAGCAGTACCGCATTACCGACTATAACGTTGCCCACGACAGTACCCGACTTCAGACCCAACTTATCCAGGCGGTTATAGACAAAGCCGCGGCGGACGGGGGCGGCGTGGTAATTATTCCCCAAGGCGTTTTCCTGAGTGGTTCGCTTTTCTTTAAAAAGAACACCCACCTGCACCTGGAAGCCGGCGGCAAGCTAAAAGGCAGCGACGACATTAGTAATTTCCCGCTGGTTACGACCCGGATGGAAGGGCAAACCCTGAAATATTTTGCGGCGCTGGTGAATGCCGACGGTCTGGACGGATTTACCATCTCGGGTAAAGGAACGATAGACGGCAACGGGCTGCGTTACTGGCGTTCGTTCTGGCTCCGGCGGCAATTCAATCCCCAAACCACCAACATGGATGAAATGCGGCCGCGGCTGGTGTACATCTCCAACTGCAAAAACGTGCAGCTATCGGGCGTAAAATTAATAAACTCCCCTTTCTGGACGACGCACTTGTATAAAAGCGAAAACGTAAAGCTGCTCGACCTGTACATTTACTCGCCCAAAGAACCGGTAAAAGCGCCGAGTACCGATGCTGTGGACATTGACGCCTGTAAAAACGTGCTCATCAAAAACTGCTATATGTCGGTGAATGATGATGCGGTAGCGCTCAAGGGTGGCAAGGGCCCCAGGGCCGACAAGGACCCGAATAATGGCGGCAACTATAACATTATTATTGAAGATTGCACTTATGGGTTCTGCCACGGCGCTTTAACCTTAGGCAGCGAATCGGTGCACGACCGCAATATTATTTTGCGCCGGATTAAGGTAAACCATGCCGAACGGTTGCTTTGGCTAAAAATGCGCCCTGATACCCCCCAGAATTACGAATACGTGCTGGTAGAAGACATCGAAGGCCAGAACATTGGTAACTTTATATTTATACAACCCTGGACCCAGTTCTTCGACCTGAAAGGTGAACAGGTATCGGGCACGTCTACGAGCCGCCACATAACCATGCGCAACATAAAACTGGATTGTACTAATTTTTTTAATGTGGGTGCCGCCAAAGAAACCAGACCGGCGCAAGGCTTTGGCTATCAATTATCGGACTTTAGGTTTGAAAATATCCAGGTAACCGCCAAGAACCATCTGGAAATAAATACGTCTGTTATCGAAAATTTTAAAGGGAAGAATGTAACCGTTAACAAGCAGAAACTTTTCTAAAAAATATTGCTCCTTAAAGATGCGCCGGCCAAAATAATCTCCCGCCGGCGCAACCTGAAGCCGGAAAAAAGAAGGCCCAAGCGTGCCCGCGCCATATACCACCTAAGGCTTCAGCTCCGCAAGCGCAGAACAGTTGTAATACAAGTACTAGATCTAACCGGCAAAGCGTTAGAAACAATCCTGAAAAAAAGCAAAATTATTTTTGTAGCCCTAAATCCGGTCTTTTCTGCTCTGTCGTATGTCCGGGTATATTCTAAATTTTATTTAAAATAATGCTATGAAAAAAAATGGTCTTTTTTTCCGGGGAGTACTTTGTCTGTACTCGGCGGCGGTTCTTTTAACATCTTGTGCTAAAGAAGAATTAAACCCAATAGCGCAAGTGGGTGGTGCCCAAACCCAGGAAGCTAAAGTTAGCCGTACGGTTACTGTTTTTTACGCCTTAACCGATAACAACCAACTGGTAAAATATACAACCGGTAACCAGGTACAAGAAGCCGGTGCCGTACAGATTATGGGTTTGAACGAAGGCGAAAAAATAATAGCTATTGATTTTAGACCGGCTACCGGCCAATTATACGGCGTAAGTAACGGAAGCCGCCTGTATATTTTAAACCAAAATACCGGCGCTGCTACGGCCGTTGGCACCCAGCCTTTTACCCCGGCCATCGACGGCATGCAGGTCGGTTTCGATTTTAACCCTACCGTAGACCGCATCCGGCTGGTAACAGATAAATTGCAAAATTTACGCCTGAACCCCGAAACCGGGATGGTAGCCGCCACAGATGGTAACCTGAAGCCGGGTAACCCGGCGATAACCGCCGTAGCGTATACCAATAGTGTGGCGGGTGCTGCCACTACTACCCTGTACGATATAGATGTAGAAACTAACAAATTGTATGTGCAAAACCCGCCTAATGCCGGTACTTTGGTAGAAGTGGGACGTTTAAACGTGCAGGCCGTGGGCGAAGCCGGTTTTGATATTGCTCCGGATAATTCTTTGGCTTTGGCCGTTTTATTTGGCCGCGGCGGCGGAACCGAAAACCAGAAAGAAGACAGCAACGGAAATAAATACCGCTTTTACGCCATCGATTTGCAAACCGGTAAAGCCACTAATTTAGGCAAAACAGACCGTACTTTAATTGGCCTGGCCATACCCACCAATCCGGTAGCTTACGCGGTAGATGCGGGTAACAAGTTGCTTATTTTTAATCCTTACCAAGCGGGTGCCGTTGTTTCTAAAACCATTACGGGTTTAGCTACCGGCGAAAAGGTTTATGGCATTGATATGCGTCCGGCTACCGGCCAGTTATATGCTTTGGGTAGTTCTAACCAGGTTTACACCGTTAATTTGGCTACCGGCGCTTTTAGTGCCGTTGGCGTACCTTTTACCCCGGCGCTTACCGGAGCGTACTTTGGCTTCGACTTTAACCCCACCGTTGATCGCATACGGGTGGTAAGCAATACTGGGCAAAATTTGCGTTTAAACCCGGTTACCGGTCTGGTAGCAGCCGTAGATGGTCCCTTAAACCCGGGAACCCCGGCCGTAGATGCCAGTGCCTACACCAATAATTTTGCCGGCGCAACTACTACAGCCCTTTATAACATAGATTTTAACGCAGATGCTTTGTATATGCAAACCCCGCCCAACAATGGTACGCAGGTACTGGTGGGTAGCCTGGGTTTAGCCACCGCTGCCCACAATGGTTTTGATATTGGCGGCACCACGAGCAATGCCTTGGCGTTGCTGCAGACAAATGGCCAGGCAAGTATTTACACCATTAACCTAAGCAACGGCCGGGCCGCTAAAGTTTCTGATTTAGCGGGTACTCCGCAGAGCTTTGCCTTAGGGTTAGGGTTTTAAATTATATTTAACTTTTGCTTAACCTGCCCGGCCCGGTTTTCCTGGTCGGGCGGGTTGTTTTTGTTTTTACCTTTAGCGCAACATTCGTGGCCACGGCTTAGCCCGGTAATATTGCAATCAGCCGGATTACGTATTGCCAGCCAGGTTTATTGCTTCCGCTTAGATTTATTCAGAACTAAAAAAGGATGAGTTTTGCTTTTGATTTTTCGGTTTACCGCACTACCAGTCGTTGCCTCAGGGTGCCAGTGGGGGCGGTGAGTTCTACTATATAAAGGCCGGGAGCCATGCCGTTGGTGGTAATAAGCGCTTCTAATTGGCCGTTTACCTGGTAGTTTACTTCATATACTGGGTGCATTGCATAATGGTCAAATACCCGCAGTACAGCGTTGCCGGTGCCCAATTGCTGAGCCTTTACGGTAAAGTTTACTACCGCCGGATTGGGGTAAAGCAGCAAAGAAGTCTTGCCTTCGCCCGTGTCCGTTTGGGTCTGCTCCGGCGAGGCTTCCGTGTCTTTTTCTCCGGCCATCAGCGCCTCGGCGGGTAGTTGCTGCACGGGCACTTCTACTACTTTGTACTGGTAAGTTTTGGTGCGGGTCTCATTAATGGTACATTTTACCGGATAGCCCTGTTCATTGTAGTCATATACCCGGTCTTCAATAATGCGGCCGTTTGCCCGGCGGCGGGCCAGGTTGGTGAGGCCGCCGTTTTCCAAGTCAAGCTGGTACCAGCGCTCTACAAACATATTCTGGATGGGGTTGGGTTTGTTGTCGTGGAAAAAGTGGATTAATTGTGGATTTTCCAGTTTTTTGTAGTTATTGGCCAGTACTCTGGCGTACTGGATGTTGTTGCTTTTATCCAGTGTGTATTGGGCCTGGGTATACACTTCCAGAGCACTCATTTTGCCGCTGTTACTGGGTAGCGGCGTGCTCTTGTTTATGGTAAGGTGCACCTGTTTTCCGTTGCCGGCAGCGTTGGTAATTTCTTGCAGTAAGGTTTCTTCGCACAATACCCATTTGCCTTTTACAAGCAATTCCTGCGTAATTTTTACCAGGGTGCCTTTCTCGTCATAAAAGCAGCGGTACTTGCTGTTGGCGCTTATTTTAGACAGCAGCTTGCCCGTGGCCTTGTCATAGTTGTAGGCCATGGTTTCGCTGGATACCAGCTTCTGATCTTTCAGGTATTCGCGCTTGTGGGTTGCCGGCCGCCCCTGTCCATCATAGGTAAATGCGTGGCGGTACTGGTTTTTGTCGAAGGTTTCTACGAGCTGGGTGAGCCGGTGCACCGCCTGGGTACCGCCCGAAGCGGCAGTTTGGGCTTGGGTGTAGGTGGCTACAAACAGCAACAGGGCAAGGCAAAGAATTCGCATAGTAGGCATTAGTGGTATGGTATAAAAGGCCAGATAAATAACACGGGTAATTATTAGCTAAGGCCTAACGCGCGCTACACTTGCCCTGACAACGGTGGTTCTGTCTTGCTGGTTTTAGCCTGCTTCCCCCAAACAGGTTAAAATATTAAGCTTCATCAATTTCGGGTGAATATAGAAAATTATCTATTAACCTGATTGCCAGAAATACAAATATTTTTTACCAAAATTAAAATATTTGTTCGCTTCATTTAATGCTATTGCCGGCACCTCGCTGGTGCTAATTTCTGCCGGGCTCTAGCACTCTAGTTAGCTACCTTGTTTATAGCGGCCAGAGGCTGTGGCAGGAGGCACGGGCAAGGACGCCCGCGCTAACTATCACCACACCGGAGGCTTAATTTTCTAATATACAGGGTAAAAATTTGCAATAAGAGGCAAAAAAGGCGCAGTAGTTACTTCTGCGCCTTTTTATATTGTTTAAATTATTCAGGATAAATATTTAATTATCCGGTTACGGTAACCCGCCGCCGCCCATGGCTCCATACACGTGGCCAGTGGTGTAACTGGCATCGGGAGCGGCTAATTGCACGTAAATAGAAGCCAGTTCGGCTGGTTGTCCAGGGCGCTCTAGGGGGGTATCGCCGCCAAAGCTTTTGAGTTTTTCCATGGTGGCGCCGCCACTCACTTGTAAGGGTGTCCAGATGGGGCCGGGGGCTACGCCGTTTACCAAAATACCTTTGGGGGCCAGTTGCTTGGCCAGCGACCGTACAAAATTAGTAGTAGCGGCTTTGGTTTGGGCATAATCGTACAACTCGGCCGAAGGCGTGGTGGCCTGCTCGGAGGTAGTAGCAATAATTGCGGAGCCCGCTGGCAAGTGCGGCAAGGCCGCTTTTATAATCCAGAACGGCGCGTAAATATTCGTTTTAATGGTGCGGTCAAAATCTTCAGAGCTAATATCCAGGATAGATTCGTGGGTTTGCTGGTAAGCGGCATTGCTCACCAAAATATCTAACCCGCCCAGTTCCTGCACCGCCTGGGCTACCAGTTTCCGGCAAAAAGCTTCGTCGGTAATATCGCCCGGAATGGCCACCGCTTTCCGGCCTTCAGCCTGAATCAGGGCAATTACTTCCTGGGCATCCGGTTCTTCGGAGGGGTAATAATTAATAGCTACATCGGCCCCTTCGCGCGCGTACGCAATGGCGGCAGCCCGGCCCATGCCCGAGTCGCCGCCCGTTATCAGGGCTTTACGACCGGTTAAGCGGCCACTGCCTGTATAACTTTCTTCGCCGTGGTCGGGGCGGGGCTCCATTTGCCCCGCCAATCCGGGCCAGGGCTGCTTTTGTTCTTTAAAAGGAGGCTTGGGATATTTTTCCAGCGGGTTTTCCAGCTTTGCTTTATTTTTGTCTTTCATTGGGTTACAAGCTTAATTTTATTAGTAATTAAACCTGTAAGTAACCCGAAAGGTTGTTCTACGCCGCCTAACTTATGCCCCGAATCATTGGAAAACTTGGTAAATATTTTACCACCAATTACCTTTAACCAGAAAGCCAAAGACCCTGCTCAATGAAAAAGTTACTGCTACTCGTAATTACCGGTTTTTTAGCCTCTGCCTTTACGCAGCATACCGTTAGCTGGGTAGCTATTGGCGATTCTATTACCTACCTGAACGACCACCCGGAACAAACCGGCAACCGCATAACCAAAGGTTACCTAACGGGCGTAACCGAACAACTGCCCATGGTAAAATATATTAACCAGGGCCATAACGGCTGGACAGCCGGGGGCATTGCCGACAAGATTGAAACATTGGGTTTAATTAAAGCCGATGTGTATTCGGTATTTCTGGGCACGAACGATTGGTGGCAGGGGCGGCCCATTGGTATGCTGGCCGATTACCAGAACAACACCGGCAACAAAACTTTTTACGGCTCTTACCGGCTTATCATAAATAAAATCCGCAGCCTGAATCCCCATGCACCCATTATTTTAATAACGCCCATGCAGCGGGTAGATTTTGTGTACATTGCCAATGCCAAAAACAACGCCCACGGCTCTTACAAAGATAAAAACGGGCAAGATCTGGCGGCTTTTGCCGAGGCCATTAAGGCCATTGGCAAGCAGGAAAAACTCCCGGTGGTAGATTTGTACAACAAAAGCGGCATGACCCTGGAAACCCTGGTTAAGTTTAAACGCTTAAAAGACCCCGCTACCGGCGAGTACAAAAATTACTCTTACCCACAGTTTGTAAATATTCCCTTCAACCCCGAAACCGACGAATACCCGTACCCGCCCGCTGCTATTGACATGACCTACGATGGCCTGCACCCTTCTGATAAAGGCTACGCGGTTATTTCCCGGATGGTAACCAATGTGATGAAAAAAGAATTAAAACTAAAGCCAACCAAAGCGCGCTAAACGGTTAGCCGGGGTTTATACCACTAGTACGCCTGTAAGTAAGTTGCAGGTTTTTAATATTAAGTTGTAAAGCAATTATAAGTTTAGGTAAATATGTAAACTCCGGTTTTTGTTCCGCGTTTAAACAGTACTTTTGCCGGCGCTTTTACCTATTTATTAAAACTAAACCGGATTGCAACAACTATGAAAAAACTATTTATTCTTTTTTTAACAATTTTGGGAGTACAAATGGCCCGAGCCCAGGAAATTCAGTTTGGGTTAAAAGCCGGCATAAATACGGCCAATTTAATTTATAAAAATCAGGGCGAAGGCGAATTTAAAGTAGGCGCCCACGGCGGTGCTTTAGCCCATATTCACTTGTCAGATTTATTTGCGCTTCAGCCCGAAATAATGATTTCGATGCAAGGTACTAAGCGAATTGTCGCCAATACCGATGTGAATACCAACCTGAATTACCTGAACGTACCGGTACTGCTGCAATACATGTTCGATAACGGTTTTCGGGTGCAGGCGGGACCCCAGATTGGCTTTATGGTTAGTGCCCACGACGAAGTAAACGGTTCTAAAAGCAAGCGCATCCAGTACTATAAATCTACCGACTTTTCGATTCCGGTAGGCGCCAGTTATGTGCATGACTCCGGTTTGGGGGTTGATCTTCGCTGGGTGTTTGGCCTGACCAATATTAACGATGTAGGCAACCGCCGGCCGGTTACCCGCAACAGTGTGGGCCAATTTGGTATATTTTATATGCTGCACTAAGAGTACCATTCTTAATAATAAACCCTGGGCTACAGGCAGCAGCCTGTTTAGTTGCCCATCTTTTTTACAAAAGCAAGAACAAAGGCCGGTACCGGGTGAACTAAAAATCCGGCCGGCCTTTTTGTTAAAGAGGCAAAATAATTTAGATTACAGCCCTAAAACTTACCTGCGCCTATGAAAACCAGCATTCGTTTGCAACTATCGGTTATGATGTTCCTTGAATTTTTTATCTGGGGTGCCTGGTTTGTAACGTTGGGTACTTTTTTGCTCTCGAACCTGAAAACCACGGGTACGCAGGTGGGTGTGGCTTTTTTAACGCAATCTATCGGGGCCATTCTGGCGCCTTTTATTATTGGTTTAATTGCCGACCGCTTTTTTTCGGCGCAATATATATTGGGTATTTTACACCTGGCCGGGGCCGTTTTACTCTGGAGCGCAGCCCAGGTAACCGATTTCGATAGCTTTTACCCGCTTATTCTGGTTTACATGATTTTGTACATGCCCACTTTGGCTTTGGTTAATTCGGTGTCTTTCCGGCAAATGCAGGACCCCGGCAAAGAATTTCCGCCCATCCGGGTGTTGGGTACCATTGGCTGGATTGTAGCGGGCTTTACCATTGGCTACTTAAACTGGGAGCAAAACGGCGCTTTAGACCTTACTTTTAAAATGGCCGCTATTGCCTCAGCGGTATTGGGTATTTTTAGCTTTACGTTGCCCGCCACGCCGCCGGTTAAGAAGGGCGGCAAAGCTTCTTTAACCGATATTCTGGGTTTGGATGCGCTGGGTTTATTAAAAAACAAATCTTATTTATTGTTCTTTTTGTCGTCGGTGGCTATTTGTATTCCGCTGGCTTTTTACTACAATTTCACCAATCCGTTCCTGAACGAACTGGGCATGGCTTCGGCGGCCGCTAAACAATCTTTCGGGCAAGTTTCGGAGCTGCTGTTTATGTTGCTGATGCCTTTATTTTTTGTACGGCTGGGCGTTAAAAAGATGCTGGCTTTGGGTATGCTGGCCTGGGTGCTGCGTTACGTTTTATTTTCCTTCGGCGATACCGGCAGTAATTACTGGATGCTGCTGGTGGGCATTGTGCTGCACGGCATGTGTTACGATTTCTTTTTTGTTACCGGGCAAATTTACACCGATAACCTGGCTGGCGAGCGGTTTAAAAGCGCTGCCCAGGGTTTAATTACCCTGGCTACTTACGGCGTGGGCATGCTCATCGGTTCGCTTATTTCGGGCGTAATCGTAGATAAATGGCAGGAGCCCACGGGTCAGCACAACTGGCAAATGATTTGGTTAATACCCGCCGCTATTGCAGCCGTAGTAGTGGTATTGTTTCTGTTGCTTTTCCGCGATAAAAATACTGCCCCTCAGCCGGTGGCCGCGGCTGTTTAGATTGGCCAAAAGTTTAACTACAACTTCCTAAACGCATCCGTTTAAACCTTACGAACCAGTACACACGGGCACGTAATGTAAATATTATTAAGGGGCCAATCGTTCTGCATTCATGAAACGCTTACTAATTATATTTTTGTGCTGTTGCGTACTAATCGTTACTACGTTTCTTTTGTTTGAAGACATAGAAACCTGGATAACCACCAATGTCCATTCCGATAAGTCGGTTACTACCTATACCCTGCTGAGTTTTCTTTTTATGGCCCTGGATACGCTTTTACCGGTGCCATCGAGTTTACTCATGATTTTAAATGGCAAAATATTAGGGCCTTTCTGGGGTACGTTGCTTTCGCTGGTTTCAAGCCTTTTATCGTCGGTGCTGGGTTTCTGGTTGGGCCGCAGCGCCAATCCGTATTTCGATAAATTTTTCTCTGTGCAAGACAAAGCTTTTAGCAATAACCTTTTTCAAAAGTTTGGCAATACGGCCATTACCATTTCTAAAGCTTTACCGGTGTTATCAGAAGCTATTTCTTTTGTAGCCGGCACCACGTCTATGCCCTTTAAAATATTCCTTTTGTATTCGGCTATTGGTCATTTGGTGGTATCGGTGGCGTATGCGTGCCTGGGCAGTTATTCCAATAATATTCATTCGGTGTTGGTTACGCTTATTATTATAGTGGTGGCGGTGCTGTTTAGCTGGGTGGTGCAATTGGTGTTAAAACGAAATCATGGCAAAAACGAACCAGTACCGGAAAAACTGTAATGAAAAACCAAGCCACCAACTCAATTTATTTAGGTACGTGTAATACCTGAAAGTATGAAAGCCCTGCCATAGGGGTAAATAATAGATTTTCTATTTGCTTTTGTCATTCCAAAAGGGAGTTTTTTGGGTAGAAAGCCATACCGGCAACCAACTGTATGGCTTAATTACCTGGTTTATTTTCTAATCAGAAGATTCTTATTACAATGACGGACTTAGATAGAAAAAGTTATCTGCTGTGATAGAAACTGTTATTTACTATTTGGTGTAAATTATTTGCCGCACTATTCCTTCGCCAAGTTTAAAAATTATAAATCAAGGCTTATAAGAGTTCCTTTGCTTTTTGAATACTTATTTAATCCTGGTAATTAAATTATACCAAATCGTATTTATAAACTTCCATAGCTATTTTGTTGAAACCTGGCGGGTTTAGGTACGGCAGCTTCTTTTTACTATTGGGTATTATACGAGCACCAGCCTTTAATCAGGGAAATAACAAACAATTACAACAACGTTTCGGGGGTGGGTTTAACCTGGTAAATATCCCAGATAGAAGAGGCGGGCTTGGCTTCTTTCATTTGGGCCATTATAATACTATCGCCATTGCTGCGGAGGTTAATCATGCCAAACTGAATTAAGTTCTTCGCCAGATTGGTAGAACGGGCCAGCTCGGTGGAGAAGACCAAAGGTTTTTCGGCGCGGGAATATTTCCCGGCGCAGCCAATAGCATCGGCCCGCGGGTGCGAATAAGATTCGTTGTCGCCGGAAGAGATAACCGTGGCCAGCGGGTTCAGGGCTGCCATAAAGTCTACGGTAAATTCAGAAGCGCCGTGGTGACAGGATTTGGCTACGTCGGCTTGAAAGATATTGCGGTTTGGGTAGTGCTGGAGCAGGTGCGTTTCGCTCGGAATATTCAGGTCGCCGCCAAATAAAAGCGAAGTATCGCCGTAACTGACTTTTAATACCAGGCTATGGCCATTTACAGTATGGGAATCGTCTTCAAAATAAGGAAAAGCCAAGGCACCCTGGTACTGGGTGGGTACCGGCCCCAGAAATTGGATTTGTAAAGTTTTATTCCCAATGGTTTCTTGGAGCGCCGGGGTACTAAAATCGGCCCGGATAAAATTACCTACCCGCCCTTGCGCAATAGCCTGGTTAACGGCAATCGTAAATTTGGCCATTAAATCCTGCAAAGTTCCCTGCGCCTGGAAAGCATTTAACTGGGCAATAGAACTAAAAGTAGTAATCAGTTTGGTATTGGTACCGCTGCCCGTGGTTTCGCCTAAAACCGATTTCCAGTTGGCCGGATACCCCGGTTTTTCTTTGTTAAATTTAGCTATGCCGTTGTGGAAGATGGTGCCAAAGGTATAATGGTTGTTGTTGATAATATCAATCAGGCCTTTGTAATGGTCTTTATCGAAATGGCTGACAAAAACATAATCGAAATGGACTTTTTCGTTTCTATCGAAATAATATTTGTACTGCCACTTACTTAAATAATTAGCCAAATTTGCGCCCGGGCCGCCGTCGATGAGCATTTTAAAAGAATTGCCTACTTCCAGCAAGGCGGCATCGCCCTGTCCCACGTCCACGTAAAAAACTTTCAGGCCGGGTTCGTCGCCGATATGCTGGCTTTCAATCCAGCCTTCAGTCCCAAACGCTTTTACTTTGGTCCAGAGGCCTTGGTGCTGGTTTAACAGCAACACGTAAGAACCCATCAGGATGGTATTATTTTTACCAGTTCCTTTGCCATTTTTCAGGATGGTTTTGTAAGTATGGGCGTACAAACTCGTTACAATTTTATAGCTCATAAAAATAGGGTTGGGGAGGGCCGCTTTAAAAACCTTAGAAGTTAATGAATATTTTTAATGAAAGCGCAACATGCTGTTTATAAGTTACTAATACGGTGTTTTAAACCAGGTAGTGGCAAATAATATTAATTTATAGCGCCTCATGTACCCTCGTAAAGAACAGTATTGCCGGGAATAGTAGCCTAAAGGTTGGGTTAAATTTAAAAGAGAACTTTATGGTGAGATTTTACTGGTTTGGCCGGTTTATAGTTTGGGGCATACACAGCCATAATGCGGGCTGGCGGGGTAGCGGTTTATAACTTTCTTACCCGGATGCCCATGGCCGCCGCCGGGTTTTTGATTAAGAGTTGGTCAAAATCTTTTTCGGAAAAGCCCACACGCTGTAAGCGCGGGAAAAGCTCTTTAAAAATATTGGTGTAACCCTGGAAATCTTTTTGTGATTCGTGGGGTTTGTACCAGCCGGCATCGTGCGAAATTAAGGTGCGGTGGAGCAAACCGGCTGCTTTTAAACGGGCAATATTTTCGGCGTAGTTATCAAAATTGCCCCAGCCCAGGCCATCTAAACTAACCCAGGCTCCTAAACGGGCCGCTTGCAGGTGTAAATTGGGGTCTTTTTCGGTTTGGGCGTGTACCCACACAAAAGCATCGGGTTTTACGCCGGCTTCCTGTAATATTTTTATTTGGGCAAAGGCCGTTTGGCCGGGGCCGGTGTGCGAGCAAATAGTAAGGCCGGTAGCCAGGTGCGTTAGGGCGGCCGCTTGCACCAGTTTCTGGTGTATGGGCGATAATTCTGCGGCAGCATCAACACCAATTTTAATAAAACCGGGCCGCACGGCAGTGTTATCAATGCCTGCTTTAAATTCGGTTATCCAACGTTGAGCTAATTGGGCGGCAGTTTCGGTAAAAGCCCAGGGTGGTAAAAAAATATTATTGCGGGCACCGTAATAACCCGTGTTGGTGATAATCTGGAGCTTACTTTCTTTAGCCAGCAGTTGCAGCAGGCGCACATCGCGGCCCAAAAAAGCCGGCGTACAATCAAAAATACTTTTTACCCCCGCTTGCCGGGCAGCGTGTAAGTAAGGCAATACTGTTTCGGCTACGGCAGCGGGTTGCCACCGGTCAAAACTTATTTTGTCGGCTCCAATAAAATCTACCAGAAAATGCTCGTGAATAAGGGTTTTACCTAATTGCTGCGGTGTCACCGGGCCGTTTACCGTCAGGATAATGTTACGCGATTTGGTTTTAGCGGCGACTAAACCGCCTAAACTGGCCAGTATAAAAGCGCGGCGAGAGAGTTTAGGCACCATGTATTTGCAGGCTTGGGTTAACTGGTCTTGTTTTGGCAATATTATTTCCGGGCCGTATTGGGTACAAACTATTACGGGGCTTGCCTGCCCGGGTAAATCCGCAAAAGCATTTCACGTAGGTTGCCAACAGGCGCGACCGACTATAGTAAAAGCTAATTGCTGTCTTCGTTTTTTATGCCTTTCAGTAACGCGTATATGGCCATGGCATGTCCGTGCCCTAAGTCAAAATCTTCTTTTAACCAGCTTACAATATCGCCGGCTTTTACCCCTGCCTTAATAGTGCCGTTTTGGGTAAACCCTTTTTGTTCGGCCAGATTTTTAAAGTCTTCGGGGTCTTTACCGGTCTTGGCTTTAATATTATTGAGGTACGCCTGAAACGACATAATTGGTACGGTTTATTTTTTGATAATTACCTGCTTTACTTAGTTTGTGGTAGTAAATATGGGAAATAATAACAATTGCTAAAATTATAAGCGGAAATACGGTTAGTTCGCCAAAGCCATCTACCACCCAATGGCTAATGCAGGCCGCAATGGTGGTAAATACAAAGCCGGCGTAGGCCCACTCTTTTAAGGTGCCTTTTATAAAAGGTAAAATTAAAACCAGCGCCCCTAATACTTTAAAAACAGATAACATTACGCCAAAATAAGGCGGGTAACCCAAGTGCCTGATGCCTTCTACGGCAAGCTGGGTGTGGGAGGTTAAGGCTGGCATAACTCCTTCAAATAGAAATATTATTCCGGTTGCTACCCAGTAAATGATTTTGGTTGTTCTGATGGTTTGCATACGTCTTTACTTTAAGGATGTAGGGCAAAGTAAATCAATTAACCTTATTTAAAAGGGGTATAATAAAGGCAATTTGAAGGGGCATTTGCGACAAATTTACCACAGCATGTTCTTTAAGATTAGCCGTTGCTAATCTGGGTAAATGGCTCGGGTTAGCCATATTTAATTTGTCTGTTTTTTGCTTTTTACCTAACTCATTGGATTACAAAGTTTATTAGCTGAAAACTAAAATGTGAATATTTAAGAATTGAGTAGCTTATTTTCTTTTTGTAACCAATGTTTTTAAAAAAGCCGGGTAGGTTTCGCCTTGGGCAGTACCTTGTCCGTCCATAAAAGCGCCGTAAGTCATGCTATCGCCAAAGCAAATTATTTTCTGGTTCTTTTTTAACAGCCGGTTCTTTTTTAAATAAACATACAGGTGTTGTGCAATAAATTGGTAGCCGGCGGCAGTGGGGTGCAAACCATCGGCTTTGTTAAAATTGGCCTCGTTAATAATTAAAGATTGAACACTGCGGTTAGGCGACCCAACTGCTTTAAATAGTTGGTTTAAGTCCAGGAAGTGGATTTGCTGGGCCGCGGCAAACTGACGTAGAAGGCTGTTCATAGAATCGAGTTTGCGGTTGGGATCTTCGGTAAAGAACGCCCGCTGGTGCCGTCTGAAAAGATATGCCGTATCTACGGGCGGCGGGCTCATTAAAACCACGGGTATTTGCCGGGCTTTTAGTTTATTTACAAGGGTGGTATAGTTGGCTAGAAACTGCGCGTACGAAATAAATTTTTTAGAATTAAGCATGTCGTTGGCACCCGCCATTATAATTACTAAATCGGGTTGCTCGGCCAGTACATCTTTATCCAGGCGCCTTACCAAGTCTTGTGTGTTGTTGCCGCCAATGCCTTTATTTAGCACCTCGCGGTGTACGGCGCAGGAAGCTAGCATCAGCAAAAGAACGCCGGTAATTAACCAGTTTACTACTTTAACTTTATTATTATTTAATTCGGGCATTGGTTTGTGGTAATTGAGCTCTTAAAAAGAGACTAAATAAACTTTTGTTAAATAGTATATCGGGCTTAAAATTAGAAGCTTTGTTTTACATTTAATAAAAGCAGCCAGGCAAAAGCTAACCAATAAGCCGGTACCAGATTAAAATACCCCGTACTGCATTTTGCGTACTTAGTCTTACCTTTGGTAATTATTCGGCAGCAATATTGGCCCTAACCCATGCGCATGAAAAGCAAATTAACCGATGGCCTTAATTTTATATCTAAATTTACCTGGCAACGGGCATTCAATGCCGTTCAGGTTACCGGCAGTTATGTGCTTTCTAAAATCACGAAAAAGCCGCATTACTGGGGTAGTCCTTTAAGCATTTCTTTTGAACCCACTACCAGTTGCAACTTGCGGTGCCCCGAGTGCCCCAGTGGCTTACGGTCTTTTACCCGCCCTACCGGCATGCTGCCCGATAATTTATTTAAAAAAACTATTGATGAGCTGCACCAGAAGCTGTTGTACCTGATATTTTATTTTCAGGGCGAGCCTTACCTGCACCCCAATTTTTTAGATTTGGTAAAATATGCCGCCGGCAAGGGAATTTATACGGCTACTTCTACCAATGCGCATTTTTTAAACGACGAGAATGCCCAAAAAACGGTAGAATCGGGACTGGACCGCATTATTATTTCGATTGATGGCACCACCCAGGAAACCTACCAGGCTTACCGCGTAGGTGGCCGCCTGGAAAAAGTACTGGCCGGCACCCGTAACCTGGTAAAATGGAAAAAAGAACTTAAATCAAAAACGCCTTACATTGTATTCCAGTTTTTGGTGGTTCGGCCCAACGAACACCAACTTGATGATGTAAAAAAACTGGCCCGGGAATTAGAAGTAGACGATGTTTGGTTTAAAACCGCGCAGATTTACGATTATGAAAAAGGCTCGCCGCTAATCCCAACCATCGATTATTATTCCCGGTACCAGCAGCAACCCAACGGAAACTTCACCATTAAAAATAAACTGCTGAACCACTGCTGGAAAATGTGGCACTCCTGCGTTATTACCTGGGATGGCCTGGTGGTACCCTGTTGCTTCGATAAAGATGCCCAGTACCGCCTCGGCGATCTGAAAAGCCAAACCTTTAACCAGTTATGGCGCGGAACTCCGTACCGGCAATTCCGTAAATCGCTTCTGAAGTCGCGGAGCGAAATTGACATGTGCCGCAACTGTACGCAGGGTACTAAAGTGTGGGGCTAGGCCGTTGCTAAACTATGGACGAAGCAGAAGCAGATAATAATATTGTACTGGTAACGGTAGCTACTTTCCCGGAAGCCATAGAAGCGCACATTTACCGCAGCCGTTTAGAAACCGAAGGTATTCCGGCCGTAATTGCCGACGAAAACGTAGTTACAAACCAGCCATGGCACTCTATTGCGTACGGTGGAGTAAAGTTGCGGGTGCGCGCCCAGGATCAGGAAAAAGCTTTAACCCTGATAAACGAAATGCGGTATGGTACAGAGGCGTTTGCGGGGAGCCTGGGCACCGAAGAAGCTGAGCCCGGTAGTGCCCCCACCTGCCCGGTTTGCGAATCGAAAAGAATAAAACAGAAATCTAATACCGGTACCTGGTCGTTAATAAAGTCTATCCTGTTTTTGTTTCCGGAGCGTACCCGCAAAAAAATGGTATGTTTAAATTGCGGTTACCGTTGGCAGGCCGAACTCTAAAGTAATATTATGCTGGAGATAAACAATTATTTTAGCCTGCTGTGGCGCAAAATAGATTTGTGGATAAAGCAACTGATATTGATGTTGCCCAACCTGCTGATTGCGGTAATTGTGCTAACCCTTACCATTTTTGCGGCCCGCTTTATCCGGAAAGCTACCGAAAGGTTATTGCCGCGTTTCTCGCACAGCGTAGCCCTGAACAACCTGGTATCGTCGCTGGTATACATGTCGGCTTTAATGATTGGGCTGTTCTTTGTACTGAATATTTTACGCCTCGATAAAACGGTTACTTCTTTACTAGCCGGGGTTGGTATTATTGGTTTGGCTTTGGGTTTTGCCTTCCAGGATATTGCGGCCAATTTTATTTCGGGGGTTATTATAGCCGTGCGCAAGCCTTTTGGGGTAGGCGATGTAGTAGAGTCTAATGAATATTTTGGCACCATAGAGCGCATTAACATGCGTACTATTGATATCCGGCGGGTAACCGGCGAACTGGTAAAAGTACCTAACCGCAAGGTTTTCGAAAATGTAATGGTTATTTATACCCACTACGGCATTAGGCGGGTAGATATTAAAGTGGGTATTTCGTTCGGCGAGGACCTGGAGCGGGTGCAAAAAATTGTAAAAGAGGCCATGACCGGCATAACCGGAATGGTCGAAAACAAAGAAGTAGAGGTAGTGTACGAAGAGTTTGGCGATAGCTCTATTAATTTCCTGGTACGTTTCTGGATTAAATACCAGCGGCAGTTTAACTATGTAAATGCCCGCAGCGAAGCCATAATTAAAATCAAGAAAGCTTTTGATGCGAATGATATTGTTATTCCATTCCCAATTCGTACCCTCGATTTTAAAATAAAAGGCGGCGAAATGCTACGGGAGCAACTAACCGTATTAAACGAGAACGGCAACGAGCCCGAAGATCAAAATAAAAGCTGAAAGAATTTATTCTTTCAGCTTTCGGATTAACTGTTTTGGTTAAGATATTTTATTTACCGTGATCATCTACTTTTTTTCCTAAGTCTTCTACCTGTACCAGAAAGGCATCAATGTCGGCATCGGCTAAAGGTCCGTAAGAGTTAGAGATGGTGCCTTTGGTACCATCGTTGCATTCTATGGCGTACAAAATAGCCATATCGTCGGGGTTGGTTTCGCCTTCAAACCGGTAAAAATTCACGATTTTTACTTCTTCTGGCCCATAGGTTTTACTATTGTCATAAGAACAAAGGCGACCATCTGTAACCCGAAAGTCTTTGGTATATCCTTCCTGGTTAAGTTTAGCCTCTAGTTTAACCTGGGATGTTAATTCTTCTTTGTCTTGCATAGTGATATATTTTTAAGCGTTAGTTACCAAATATAGTATAGCTGCTATACGCAAAAAATAGAAAGAGTTAACCCGAAACGCAATAAAAATTAGCTTTTATGTGTTTTTGACCCTTTAAACCAGGTTTATCAACCGATTAATGAAGTCTTAAAAAGTGCTATAAATTGCGTCGTTTTAGTTCTTTAACCGCGTAATCGGCAGCCCGGGCCGTTAAAGCCATATAGGTTAACGATGGATTTTGCGTAGAAGTAGAAGTCATGCAGGCCCCGTCGGTAACAAACACATTTTTGCAGGCATGCATCTGGTTCCAGTTGTTTAACACCGATGTTTTGGGATCATGGCCCATGCGCACGCCGCCCATTTCGTGTATATCGAGGCCGGGCGCTTGTTTAGAGTCGGAAGTACGAATATTTTTAAAGCCGGCTTTGGTAAACATTTCGGTGAGCTGTTCAAAATAATCTTTGATCATTTTTTCGTCGTTGTTGTCGTAGCCAATCGATATTTTAAGCTGCGGAATACCCCATTCGTCTTTTAATTGGGGATCTAAGGCCACGTAATTGGTTTCTTTCGGAATGGTTTCGCCCATCATGTGGCTGCCTACATTCCAGTTACCTAATTGGGGGTTCAGGAGGTTTTCTTTTAACGTGGCACCCAAACCATCGCGGCTTTGGGTCTGGCCCCGCGAGGCACTCAGGCCGGCGGCGTACCCCCGCAGAAAATCGGTGTCTTGTTTAAATACATTCCGGAACCGCGGAATATACCCGCTGGTCGGGCGGCGGCCATCGGTGGTAGTATCTAAAAAGCCATCGTAAGAAGCCGAAATACGCGCCCGGTAATTATGGAATGCTACGTATTTACCCAGTACGCCACTATCGTTGCCTAAACCGTTCGGGAACCGGTTAGAGGTAGAATTTAGCAATAATAAATTGGTATTAATTGCCGCCGCATTTACAAAAATAATGGGCGCATAAAATTCAATGGCTTCTTTGGTTACGGCATCAATAATCCGGACCCCAGTGGCTTTTTCTTTTTTCTCGTCGTACAAAATAGATTGTACCACCGCTTGCGGCCGTAAAGTTAAATTGCCGGTTTTGGCGGCCCAGGGCAGGGTAGAGGCGTTGCTGCTAAAATACCCGCCGTAAGGGCAGCCCCGCTGGCATAATACCCGGTTCTGGCACTTGCCGCGGCCTTGTGCATGGTGTATAGCCTGGGGCTCGGTTAAGTGGGCACATCTTGAAATAATAACGTGCCGGTCTTGGTAGTTGGCTTTAACCTGTTCTTTAAAATATTTCTCGACGCACGATAATTCCAGGGGCGGTAAAAATTCGCCGTCGGGCAACTCCGGTAACCCATCTTTATTACCCGAAATGCCGGCAAATTTCTCAGTATAACTGTACCAGGGGGCTAAATCTTTGTACCGGATGGGCCAGTCTACGGCAAAGCCGTCGCGGGCCGGGCCTTCAAAATCGTAATCGCTCCAGCGTTGGGTATGGCGGGCCCACATCAGCGATTTACCGCCTACCTGGTAGCCTCTAATCCAATCGAAGGGTTTTTCCTGTACGTAGGGGTGCTCCTGGTCTTTTACAAAAAAGTGCATGGCATCTTCCCGAAAAGCATAACACCGGCTAATAATAGGGTTGGCTTCTGTAATTTCGCGGGGTACTTGCCCACGGTGCTCAAACTCCCACGGGTTTTTAAAGGTGGTAGGGTAATCGGTTACGTGTTTTACATCGCGCCCGCGCTCCAGTACCAGCGTTTTTAATCCTTTGCCGGTTAATTCTTTGGCGGCCCAGCCCCCACTAATGCCCGAACCAATAACAATGGCATCGTAGGTACGGTTTTTAATGCTGTCGGTATTTAAATTTGCCATGGTGTAATTACAATATTTATCTTTTAGCAGAAGCCGTTACGGGTACACAACCATGAAACCGGGCGGGTGCCAGTTCATACTTATAAACATCGCGCATTACGAATTCTGAACTTAAATAACCCTGAATGGTTAAATTTTTCAGGTAAGGGAAAAAAGGTTCTTTTTCGGGTGGCAATACTCTGGCGGCTTCTTCGCGGGTTTTTAATATTTCTAGCCGTTGGGCAGGTGTACAGGCTACAAAAGAACGACCAAAGCTGGCTTTTACGGTTTTGTCGAGTTCCGTCAGGCCGTTTATAAAACGGGTTTGCTCTTTGGGTGGGTAGCAATCGGTCAGCATTTTAAGAATAAACTGGTGCACCCCTACCTCTTTGGCCCCCGGCGTATCGGTACGCGGAATAATGGTATCTACTACTTCGGCGAGCAGCAATTCCAGATCAGCAGAAATTAACCCTGACGCGCTATTGGCTACAGTTTGGGTATTCCAGGATTGTGCCCAGGCTGGTAAACTAATGGTGCCGCCCACCACCAAAGCCAGGCTGCGCAAGGCCGTACGTCTTTTCATATACAGTTAAAGAAGAATTTTCTTTTTAAGTTCAATTACAAGTGCTTAAGGTACAGGCCAAGATAAGTTTATCCAATAGCTCGCTAAACCGTATCGGGCTTTTTGCCGCAGTACTTTAGCGCAAGCGTAGCCATAAAAGCAGATTAAATATAGATATTGTTATCCTTAACCTTTGTAATATTTTATATATTTTTTAAGAAAAGAAGAATTATAGCCAATTTATTAGCTATTAAACAAGTATAAAAGGCATTGTGGCAGCATAATTACCTCATTTTAAAGAATATGAGACCTGCTTGTAAGTGGATTTGAATGGCTTGGCGAAATAATAAAGCGGATTTATGCCAGGAAAGTTTAACCGGTAAAAAGTGAAGCGCCTAGATAGAACGGGTTAAATAAAAAGCCCGCACCAGAACTAATATTTTCTGATACGGGCGCTAGAAATTCTATTAATTAATGCTTTAAGCAGAAGTACGCGAAGAAGCTTTTATTTGGTCATTTATTTTATTAAAGTCGATGGAAGAGCAAGCGCCGCCGCAACCTTTGGCACAGCCGCTTTTACTGCTAAAACTTTTATACACCAGCCGGGCCACGTAAAAGGCCGCTGCTATAAATACCAGGAAAATAATTAGCTGTTGCACCATCATGATTTATTAACCCTGCAAAGATAAGAAAAGTTTATTTATAGGTTTTATTCCAGTAGTTGCCGATAAACCCGCAAATTTCGTCGTGTACCAACCCGTTGGTGGCCAAGGTTTCTTTTCCGAAAATAGGGTCGCCGGAACCACCAAACATACTTACGCGTCCGCCGGCTTCATGTACCAGCAGTACGCCGGCGGCCACATCCCAGGGCTTTAGGTTATACTCAAAAAAGCCTTCAAAGCGGCCGGCGGCTACGTAAGCCAAATCGGCGGCTGCCGAGCCCAGGCGGCGTACACCGTGCGATTGGCTCATAAAGGCGCCCAGCAATTCCAGGTAAGTAGGCAGCAAGCCAAAATCGGTGTAAGGAAACCCGGTGCAAATCAGGCTGTCCTGGAGCTTGTTTATTTGGGAAACCCGCATGGGGTTGCCGTTTAAAAACGCGCCACCACCTTTGGTTGCGTAAAAGCACTCGTCTTGGTTTATTTCGTATACCAGGCCCACAATAGGCTCGTTATGCGCCACCAAGGCAATGCTAATGCAGTAAACAGGTAAACCATGAATAAAGTTGGTAGTGCCATCGAGCGGGTCTATAATCCAGTTGTACACTTCGTGTTTTTCCTGGGCAGTACCTTCTTCGGTAATATAGCCGGCTTCGGGCAATATTTGGCGCAAACCAGCCACCAACTGCTCTTCGGCGGTTTTATCTACGTACGATACCAAATCATTAACGCCTTTGTGTTCTATTTTACTGGCATCAAAAGTTTTTGCTTCTGTCCGGATAAATTCGCCGGTTTTTTTGGCCAGCACCATTACTTCGTCACAAATTTTAGTCAGGTTCATATTTTTAGTAAAAAACTTTCGGGTTTAAGTAATTAACAATCTGGTAAGGCGGCCATAGCCAATATTTTAGCGGTACGGGTTGCCACTACGTTTTAACAGCGGGTTTTTGTAATAAATATAGGCGGCCCGTAAAGCCAGGGTTAATACAATAGGTAATACGGCCGGATGAAATTCCTGGGGGAATATTTTCCAGGAAACCGCAATAATGGTCAGTAATACGGCAAATATTAAAAAGTAGTATTTAATGAATTTATTCTGACGCCGACCGGCAAGCAGCAACGCTACGGGAAAGTGCAACGGAAAGGCCCATAAAACATTCAGGTTATTGCCAAAGGTTTTGTGATCGGTGCCAAACCATAAAAAGGTTAGTACTATGCCCAGTATTCCAACCAAACTAAACAACAACATATCGAGCCCGTAGCGGGCCGTGTTCTGGCGGAACTGAAAAAAAGTAATAACCGCGACTAGGGCAAATAAAAGCCAGAATACCAGGGTGGGGGTAATGGCAGTAGGCTGGGCAGGAGGAGCAGTGGCTTTAAAAACCTGGCGCGTCTCGGCTACAAAGGGCCGCGTGGCGTTACGGGCGTTTGTAACCGAATCAGGTTTGGGCACAATGCTGGCGGGTTCAAAGCCTTCCATTAAAAAATCGGGCAAAAACATGTATTGCAGCGGGGTTGCTTCTTTATCGGCGGGTAAGCCCATGAGTAAGTCTATGCCTAAATCTACCCAGGGGTGCGGCCGTTGGTAAATATTTACCAGTTGCCGGAAAGTAAGTGGGTTGGCCTTAGGCTGGTTATTAAAATTTAATTTATCGCGCAACTCAAACATAAATACATCGCGGATGCGGGTGGCGCAGTTATCGTAAAAGAAATCGTAAAAGTAAGAGCGGTATTCTGGCTGGTAATTGTATTCTAAGAAATTAACTATTTTTTGTTTTTCGGCCGGGTCTAAATCAAGTACCTGTTCGTACACCGAGCGGTTATCGGCCTGGCTGTTGCGCAATAAATTATCGTAATACCCCATAGAGAGTTGGTACGGTAATTTGCCCCGCACAAATTTTACGTAAAAATTAGGGGTGTTAAAATCGAAAGTGCCGTAGTTAAAAACAATATCGAGGGCCTGAGCCGGATCGTACACCCGGATAGCGCTATGGCCATACATGGAGTAAAGCTCTTCGCCCGGCGAAACCGTAATCAGGCTAATGCGGGTTTCCGGCGATATTTCGAGTGCTTTGGCTGGCAATATACCCCAAACGGCAAAACAACCGGTAAACCAAACTACCACTTTCCAGATTTCCTTAAAGCGCATATGTAAACTCATATTTTATTCTAAAATAATGTTTTAAGTAATTTTTATAAGCCGACTATACTGGTTAAAAGGCGGACTTGCCGGCTAATGATGAAACCAAAACTAAATATTTAATAATTATTTAAGTTAGCTGGTGTTTTAAGCAATTTATAAAGTGGCTACAAACGACGCTACTGCCGCCGGCAAAGCTACGCCGGATTTACTTTAACCCTTCTACTACAATTACAAACTCGCCTTTTATGGTTTTGGTCGCAAATTGCGCAATCACGTCGGTTAGCGAGCCATTTACTGTTTCTTCAAATAATTTGGTAAGCTCCCGCGATACCGATACTTGCCGTTCCGGACCTAAATATTCGCTAAACTGGGTTAAGGTTTTAATTAAGCGGTGCGGCGATTCGTAAAAGATCATGGTGCGCGTTTCGGTGGCTAGTTCCTGCAGCCGGGTTTGCCGGCCTTTTTTTTGCGGTAAAAAGCCTTCAAATGTAAAGCGCTCGGCACTAAAACCCGATTTTAACAAAGCCGGTACAAAAGCGGTGGGGCCGGGTAAACATTCTATTTTAATATTGTGGCGCAGGCATTCGCGTACGAGTAAAAAACCAGGATCCGATATACCCGGGGTGCCCGCATCCGATACCAGAGCCATTTTTTCGCCTTTGCTTAACCGCTCTATCAGGTGGGCCACGGCTTTGTGCTCGTTGTGCAGGTGGTGGCTGTGCATGCGTTTATCCAGACCCAAATGATGCAGTAACTTGCCGCTGGTGCGGGTATCTTCGGCCAGTACGGTATCTACTTCTTTTAAAATCCGGATGGCACGCAGGGTAATATCTTCCAGGTTGCCAATGGGCGTGGGTACTAAATATAAACGGGTTTCCTCGTCTGCTGCCATGCGGCAAAGTTAAATAATTATGTTGGGAGATAATAGTTTAGGTAGCCAGATGGTTGGGATGGCCGGTTATTTGTTTTGCAAAACTATATTATTCGTTCGTCAGGAATTGGGTAGCTATTTCGTCGATGGCGGCAGCCAGCTTGCGGTCGCGGTGGGTTACGGTATTGCCGGCATCAAACGTATAAAGCTCAAAATAAACTTTGTTGTACACATTGGCCCACCACGGATGATGGTCTATTTTATCGGCCACTGCGGCTACGGCTGTCATAAAAGCAAAAGCTGTTTTAAAATCTTTAAAAGTAAAGCTCTTCTTTAATTTGTTATCAGATTCCTGCCACATACCTAAAACGAAAGAACGGTTAATTTTAAAATGAATTATTGAAGCGCATTATTATACGTGAAAAGCTCTAAATTAATAAGTAGAGGATAAACCGGAGCAGTTGCCATATAACCTTAATACGAGGTCCGGTAATATTTAGGCAACCGCAGCGCTGTAATAGGTAAACAGTCATAAGATTAATAAACCAAGTTACTTAAATAAGCAGCGATTTTGACCCATTAATATAAATATTAAGGCCTAAACTTTTAATTATAGCCTTTTTTAGATAAAAATGCCTATTTACCCAAACCAGTGCCTTTGTTGGTCGTATAGAAAAGCCTTTTAAAAAGAATACCCCAAATTAGTTACCACCCAATATTATGGAAAAGAAACCCACTTCGGTACCCGATCAGCATCAGGCCCAACAGCCTGGCTTAGAGCACAAAATGAATCCGGAACCGGAGATTATCCGGGATTCTTATAAAGGAAGCGAAAAATTAAAAGGTAAAATTGCTTTAATTACGGGTGGCGATAGTGGGATTGGCCGGGCGGTTGCTGTCCATTTTGCCCGCGAGGGTGCCCACGTAGCCATTGTATATTTAAACGAAGATCAGGATGCCCGCGACACCAAAGCCTTGGTAGAGAAAGAAGGCCGGAAATGCCTTTTAATTCCGGGCGACCTGCGCGACGAACAGTTCTGTAAAAGTACCGTTGAAACAACCGTGCAGGAATTGGGTGGTTTAAACATTGTGGTAAACAACGCCGCAGAACAACACGAACAAGAAGAACTTACCGCCATTTCGGCTGAACAGTTAGAGAAAACTTTCCGGACCAATATATTCTCGTTTTTCTTTGTTACCCAGGCGGCTTTAAACCACTTGCAAAAAGGCGACGCCATTGTTAATACCACTTCGGTTACCTCTTTCCGGGGCAGCAACCACTTAATGGATTACTCGGCTACCAAAGGGGCCATTACCTCTTTTACCCGGGCGCTGTCGCAAAACCTGGCCGAAAAAGGTATTCGGGTAAATGCTGTAGCACCAGGTCCTATCTGGACCCCGCTGATACCGGCTACCTTGAGCAGTGTAGGCGATTTTGGCAAAGATACACCGTTGGGCCGGGTGGGGCAGCCCTCCGAAGTAGCACCAGCTTATGTGTTTTTGGCTTCGGAAGATGCTTCTTATATTACCGGCCAGGTTATACATGTAAATGGCGGCGAAATGGTAGCGGGCTAAAAAAGAATAAACCTCAGCTAGTTAAAAACAGTATTAAGCAAATATCTCTAAATTAAACCTGAAAACTTAAACAAACCAATTAAATAACCGCAATAAATAAGAAAGATATGGCACCTGTAAAGAATAGCGAAAGACGTATTCGGGTTATCGAAAGCAACACCGACTACGAAGAAATGCAAGCCGGTCATATTATTCCGGGCGCAGATCCTCCAAAGAACGATCATGCCCGGGGTGGATTTGGCGACCGCGACGGCCGTAATGGCTTTGGCACCGATACCAGCGATGGCGCTACGGCTATCTCGCTGAATGAAGATACCGGAGACAGCCGCGTACACACTGATGGTTTAGCCATTAGTTCGCAATTAAACAACCGGACTGCTGTAACCAATGTTGTTGACGATGACGATGACCTGGAAGACGATGACGATTTAGATGATGTTGATATTGACGATATTGGTGATGATGATATTGACGACACCGACTTTGATGACACTGACTTTGATGATGCAGATTTAGACGATGATTTAGATCTGGATGAAGATTTGGATGAGGATGAAGAAGATGATATTTAATTAAAATAGAGAAAGCAATATGCCTTATAAAAGCAATTCAACGAATAAGCAGTCTAAAGACAATTTAGGCGACCCAACCGGACGTGGCCAGAGTAAGGCTGGTTTTAAACCAGTTAATCCCGAAAGCGAAAGCGAAGAATTTGAGCGTTTGCGGGCCGAGTATACCGACGATATAGACGAACCAACTATTGATACCAAAAGGGGAAGTCATCCGAACCGGAATACAAATAAACCGAAGATTGATAAACCGCCGTATAGCTAACCTGTAAAAAACTTTTTGCTAAAAGCGCCAGCCCCTAAAGGCTGGCGCTTTTATTTTATCCGTTCTGTGCTGTTTGGTAGCCCTATTCTTATCAAATAGTTTGATGCTCTTTTCATAGCTGCTAATAAAATATATTCTAACCAACCCAGACATCTTGCAAGAACCTTATGGTTTGCCTATGCAGAAGACTCCTTTAAAATTCTTTGAGTCCTATGGAACGACAGACCTAAATAAGTCAACTCACTTAGTTTGCTGCGATGGAAATTAATATTTACTAGCTGCAATCACCTGTTAGATTTTATCTCTACCCATTTTAAATTGATCTGGTAATACAAAATATTGGTATAATCATATAATTTGGTTGTGATATTAGTTGGGGTTATAGTTGAATTATTAAATTAAGAATAGTATCTTATTGTTTATGGTATATTAGATGGTGACGTAATAATTAAATTTTTATTAATTGGTATTTTTGTTTTTATGATATAAGTATTTGGTTTGTGGTGAGTTTCACTAGTTTGAATTGTATATTATTTATATATTTAATATGGAAATATTAACAAAATATAAGTTTTAATATTTTTTTATAATTAATAATTATTGGATATGAATTAATAAAATTATATTGCGTTCGTAAAATTGCCTTAAACGAAAAGTTACATTAATAGTTTGTTTAAAAAGTAAAAAATCGAAGTAAGTAAAAGCAAACGCAACTGTGTATGAAACACCATTTACAAAAATTTAGAACTCAAGCCCGTGGCCTGTTCCTATGGGGATTGGTCGCTTTGTTTAATTTTGTCCTTACCGATGCATTTGGGCAAAATCCGCTACCTGCCGGGCACGAGGGGAGCTGGAGTAACATGAGTAAAACTGGCTGGACTGCCTTTGGCTTAGGTACAGATTTGCCATCTAACCTTAAAGGTTCTTCTACTGGAGGTAGTGCTAACTTAAATAGCGTTGGCGATTACATTTTGGTTCAGTTTGATGTAAATCCCGGTGATCGGCCGGGAGCGCTCAGTTATAGTATAAACATGAGTGGTTTATCTAGTGCTATTTTCGACGGCGAATTTAAAGTAGAAGAATCAGCAGACGGCACCAGTTGGGCTGGACTGAAAACTTTTACAAACGATTTAAGACCGGTAGGAGCATCATCGGGGGTAAATGCCGGTACGCAATGGATACATCCTGTAAATCAAAATACCCGCTATATCCGTTTCCGCTTTTCGGGTGCTTCGGCGGCTAACCGGTCGGTTTATTTAGATGCCATTAGAATTGATAAAATATCGGGTCCGGAAATTAACGTAACGCAAGAGGGCGTCGATTACCTTACGGGTGCTACTTATACTTTCCAATCGCAGAATATTGGTACCAACAGCAACCCGATTGTCTTTACTATTCAAAATGTTGGTTCCACTAATCTAACCCTTACCGGTAACCCGCTTATAAGTATTACGGGAGCCAATGCCAACGAATTTATTATTAACCATGTTGCTACGGCTACTACTATAGGTGCTGGCAGTGCTTCTACTTTTAGTGTTTCATTTGCTCCGCGGGGTAGTATTGGTGGCCGTAATGCAAGTATAAGAATTGCTAACGACGATTCGGACGAAGGCGACTATATTATTAAACTAACCGGGGCAGGCGATGTGTTTGCTTCTACTGTTACTGCAATTGCGCCAACTGCTGGCCAGATTGGTAGCCAAGTTGTAATTACAGGTACTAATTTAATAAATACAACTGCGGTAACTTTTAATGGGGTTGCCGCCAGTATTGATAATAAAACCGACGACCAACTGGTGGTAACAGTACCGGCGGGTGCAGGTACGGGCGTAGTGGCGGTAACCAACATCCGGGGTACTGTTGTAGGTCCGGAATTTACCGTTATTGCTCAGGCAGCCCCTGAAATTACCGGCTTTACACCGGCTGAAGGGCCAATTGGCGACACCGTTGTAATTACCGGTGCTAATTTTTCGAGTGCAACCATTGTTAGATTCAATACTATTCCTACTGCTTTTACAGTAAATAATGCCGGTACAGAAATTACAGCCACTGTGCCTGCTAATGCTACTACTGGTCGGGTTTCGGTTACTACGCCGGGTGGCACAGTAGAAAGCGCTGATGACTTTACCGTATTAATGCTTCCGGTAATTAATAGCATCTCTCCGAATTATGGTTCAGTTGGGCAAATTGTAACCATAACCGGGATAAATTTTGTGGATGTTGTTGACGTAAGTTTTTATGGCATACCCGCTAATTATGAACCGGTAAGTGATAGTGAAATTGTAGCTGAAGTTCCGCAAGGAGCTAGAACCGGTGCAATTACGGTAACCACCCCCGGAGGTACTGCCTCTAGCGAAACCTTTAACGTGGTGGTGCTTTCGCCATTTATTTCAGAACTTTCTCCGGCTTCGGGTCAGGTATTTGATGTAATTACTATTACCGGAGTTAATTTTACTGATTTATTAGAGGTAAGTTTTAGTGGTGGCATACCCGCCGCTTTTGAGTTGATGAGTGATGAAGAAATAATGGTTGAGGTACCGGATGGTGCCATCTCAGGACCCATTACCGTTACAACCAGCGGTGGTTCGATAGAAAGTGAAGTGTTTACGGTTGTAGTACCGGAGCCAACAATTACCGAAGTAAATCCTACTTCTGCTTTAGTGGGTTCTTTAATTACCATTACCGGTAGTAATTTTACAACTACCTCCAATGTAAGCTTTAATGGTATTTCGGCTACTTTTAACTTGGTAAACGATAGTCAGTTAGAAGCCTTGGTGCCAGTCAATGCCATTACAGGTGCCATTACCATTACTACTGCCGGCGGCGTGGCTACCAGTGCTACTTTTACGGTTATTATACCCAATACTACTTACACCTGGCGCGTAGGCTCCGGCAACTGGTCGGACCCTAATAGCTGGACACCTGTACGAAATGCACCCACTACTGCTGATATTTTAATTTTCGACGGTGAAAAAACTTCTAACCCAACTATAAACTTAGATTTTGCTTCGGCACAAACAGTTGGGCAGCTAAGATTTTTAAATAACATAACAGCTAACTTAAGCGTAGCTTCTGACAAAACTTTGTCTTTAGACAATGGAGTAGCAGGTACCGATTTTTCTATTGCGGCTGGCTCTACCGTAAATGTTACTAATTCGGCGGCTAACGCTAAATTAAATATCTTAATTACTGCCGGTGAAACCGGAGTAGTAGCCGGAAACCTGGTATTTCAGGGGGCAGCTGGTACAGCGGCACACCGCATTACGGCCGAAGAGTTAGATGGTTTAAGCTTCCAGGGTACATTCCGGACAGCAACTGGTTTTGTGGGGAATCCTTTTGGTACGACTAACCTGAACACAGTGCGTTTTACGGCTGGTTCAGTTTACCGCAACCAGGCCGGCGATTCGCCTTTTGGCGCGGCTGCCCCTAGCTCAGTTTTATTATTCGATCCCAATAGCCTTTACCGGCACGAGACTAATACGGCTCCGGATTTAAATAACCGGGTGTACAGCAACTTTGAAGTAAACAGCGCTGCTTTTGCCCAAATTGTAGCCGGCACCGGTAACTTAACCCTGAACAATCTAACGGTAACCAGCGCCACTAATTTTGATATTAACTTAAGTGGTATTATAACCATAACTGGTAATATAAATGTTGCCGGCGGCGCTTTAAATTTTGTACCAGCAGCAGTTAATACCATTAACATGAGCGGTACCGGTACTAAAACTATTTCGGGAACCGGTATTATGTCTTTAGGTGCCAATGCTCGTTTGTTTGTGCCGGTAGGTGTAACGGCAGATTTGCAAAAACAAATTATTGGTTCAGGTAACGTAATAGTAGATGGTACTATAAAGACCAATGTAACGGCAGGTTTTGCCGCCGGCGAAAATACCGCGCTGCAAACCGGTTTAACAGCTACTTTAAAGCCAGGCTCTACCGTAGATTATTACGGAATTGGAGCGCAATCTATCAGTCCGGTAAATTATGCTAACCTGGTTATTTCGGGTAACCGCTTGGGTGCAAATATTACCTTGGACCCCGGTACTATCCGGGTATCCGAAGCCTTTACCCGGCCGGCTACCAACATCGGGTTTATAAACACCGGCAACACCGTTGAGTTCACCGGCGCAGCCCAGACCATACCGGTAATTACGTACAACAACTTAATTGCTTCGGGTAACGCCAATAAATCTATTGCCGGTAATATTCAGGTTAATGGTGCCTTAACGGTTAGTACTTCTACCATTAATACTGGCGCTAACAAAATAACTTTAAACAGCAATGCTACAATTAACGAAACCCAAACCAATTATGTAATTGGTAAGGTAGAGGCCACCCGCACGGTAACTGCCGGCGTTTCGCAAAACTTTGGCGGCTTAGGACTTACCTTAAATCCGGCGGCAGGTAGTGTTAGCCCCGGTACTACTACGGTTGTTCGTTCAACAGGTATTGCTCCTATTCAACTGAGCGATGAAGCCATGAGTATAACCCGGCTTTATGACATTACAGCGCAGAACAGCAGTGGCTTAAATACCTCCATGACCCTGAAATATGCGCCTAACGAATTAACCAATGGTCAGATAGAGTCAGAAATGCACATGTTTAAAAACAGTGGTGATAATTTCTGGGGCGAACAAGCGGGTGTTTATACTTATAACACAGTAGCCCGACAAGTAACTTTAGCCGGGGTAACGGGTTTCTCTTCCTGGACTATGGGGCAGAAGAGCCTGCTACTGCCAGTACAGTTACTCAATTTTACTGCTACCCGTCGTGGCCAGGCGGTACAGTTAGAATGGACTACCGCAATGGAAAAAGACAACAAAGGTTTTGAGGTGCAGGTTTCTACTGATGCCGAGTCATTTACAAGTGTTGGTTTTATAAATTCTAAAAACAGCAACACCAATTTAACCCAGACTTACAACTTTGTTGATAACAAAACGAAACCCGCCAACACGCTTTACTACCGTTTAAAACAAATAGATTTTAGTGGTAACGAAACGTACTCCGCTATTAAGCCAGTAATTTACGAAAACGAGCAGGTAGCGCTGGAAGTTACGGCATTCCCAAATCCGTTCGACGAAAACTTTACGGTAGTAGTTAACGCCGATGCGCAAAAACGGGCCAGTATAACTATTACCGATGCCATGGGCCGCAAAGTGTTAGAGAAAACAGTAACCCTGAATAAAGGCTCCAACGATATTAAATTTGAATTAGGCAAGCAATATCCAGCCGGTATTTACATCATTAACTTAACCACTAATAATTTCCAGCAGCACCTGCGCATGGTTAAGAAATAAGAATTTTTCATACGCACTTTTAAAAAGGGAAGCTAGTGGCTTCCCTTTTTTTGCTTTACCGGTAAAAAATACCTTTAAAAGATATAGCGTTAATAAAGAAAAGCAATTGGTTTATTAAAGTTCTTGCCTTAATTTTGGGCCGGACTTACAAGCCCCATCATGCAACACGATAGCTTAATATTTGATTTAATCCGGCAGGAAAAAGAACGCCAGATGCACGGCCTGGAACTTATTGCTTCCGAGAACTTTGTTTCGGAACAGGTAATGCAAGCCATGGGTAGTGAATTAACAAATAAATACGCCGAAGGCTTACCCGGCAAACGCTATTATGGTGGTTGCGAAATTGTAGACCAAACTGAGCAATTAGCCATTGATCGCGCCAAAGAATTATTTAAGGCTGCCTGGGTAAACGTGCAACCACACTCTGGCGCGCAGGCCAATGCCGCGGTAATGCTGGCGGTACTCAATCCTGGCGATAAAATATTAGGTTTCGATTTAGCCCATGGTGGGCACCTTACCCACGGCTCGCCGGTAAACTTTTCGGGTAAACTGTACCAGCCGGTATTTTATGGCGTAGAACCCGATACTGGCCTGATTGACTGGGAAAAAGTAGCAGCCATTGCCCGGCGCGAAAAACCAAAATTAATTATTTGTGGTGCCTCAGCTTACTCCCGCGATTGGGATTACGCGGCCTTGCGGGCCGCCGCCGATGAAGTAGGCGCTTTATTAATGGCCGATATTTCGCACCCGGCCGGTTTAATTTCCCGGGGGTTATTAAAGAATCCTTTCGATTATTGCCATATTGTAACCACTACTACCCACAAAACCTTACGTGGGCCACGGGGTGGTATGATAATGCTGGCGCAGGATTTTGATAATCCGTTTGGTTTAAAAACCCCGAAAGGCGAAATCCGGTCTATGTCGTCGTTGTTAGATATGGCTGTTTTTCCGGGCACCCAGGGTGGGCCGTTAGAGCACGTAATTGCCGCTAAAGCGGTTTCGTTCTTCGAAGCTTTATCAGATGATTACCTGAAATATATTACCCAGGTACAGAAAAATGCCCAGGCCCTGGCCAAAGGTTTTACTGATCGGGGATACAATATTATTTCCGGTGGTACCGATAACCATTTAATGTTGATAGATTTACGCTCGAAAAACCTGTCGGGTAAACAAGCCGAAAACACCCTGATTAAAGCCGATATTACCATTAATAAAAACATGGTGCCTTTCGACGATAAATCACCGTTTGTAACGTCTGGTATGCGCATTGGCTCGGCTGCCATTACCACCCGCGGGCTGGTAGAAAACGATATGGAGCGCGTAGTTTCCTTAATTGACGAAGTACTGCAAAACCACGAAAACGAATCAAAGATAGCCGCAGTGAAAGGGGAAATTAACGGCTGGATGAAAGATTTTCCTTTATTTAAATAACTAAGTTAAAAGCAGGAACAGACCCCGTGGCGGCAGAAGCAGAAGAAGAGGAAGTACAAGGCGAACACGAAATGTCGTTTATTGACCACCTGGAAGAACTCCGGTGGCACATAATAAGGGCATTTGCATCAATTGTGGTGTTTGCTTTTGGCGCTTTCATGGCCAAATCATTTATTTTCGGCACCCTGATTCTGGGCCCCTCCCGACCCGATTTTTTTACTTACCGGAAATTGTGTGAGTTAGGCGATTACCTGGGAAACCCTGGTTTGTGCATCGATAAAATTTCGTTTACCCTGCAATCGCGGGAAATGAGCAGCCAGTTTACCACGCACATTACAGTATCGTTTATTATTGGCTTAATCCTAGCCTTCCCTTACGCATTTTGGGAGGTTTGGCGGTTTATTGAGCCTGGCCTTTACCCAAATGAACGTAAAAATTCGCGGGGAGCGGTGTTTTTTGTAACCATTCTGTTCCTGACTGGGGTGCTTTTTGGGTATTTTATTGCTGCGCCCTTGTCCATCAATTTTTTATCTTCTTACCAGGTAGACCCTTCCATCATAAATGAATTTGATTTAGCGTCTTACATTGGCACCTTAACCCGCCTGACCCTGGCCTGCGGGATTATGTTTGAGTTGCCCATGATTGTGTATTTCCTGGCTAAAGCCGGTATTGCCTCGCCGGAACTGATGCGTTTGTATCGGCGCCACGCAATTGTGGTTATTTTAATTATTGCGGCCTTTATTTCTCCGCCCGATGTACTGAGTATGACCATATTTGCCGTACCACTAATTGCGTTATACGAAGCCAGTATTTTTATTGCAGGATTTGTACAACGGCAAACCTTACGGCGGTTAAATCAAAATGCCGGTTAAGGCGGTAGCCCAGCTAAAAGCAATATTTTAAAGAATATTATTAAATAAATTACTGCTTAAGTGTTTTGTAGCAGTAGCGTAAATATTTTCAGAATAAAAAAGCAAAAGATATAATGGCCCGGAAAATAGCAATTGGCGGCGACCATGCCGGTTACACGTATAAAGGTATGCTGATAAAGTGGTTGCAGGACAATGGCTACGAGGTGCAGGATTTCGGGCCTAATTCAGATGCCTCCGTTGATTATCCTGATTACGTGCATCCGTTGGCTACCGCTATTGATAACGACGAGTTGCAAACCGGTATACTTGTGTGCGGCAGCGGCAATGGCGTAGCTATTACGGCCAATAAACACCCAAAAGTACGCGCTGCCTTGTGCTGGGCACCCGAGTTGGCCCAATTGGCCCGTCAGCACAACAATGCCAACGTATTATGTATTCCGGCCCGGTTTGTTTCCGAAGCGGTAGCAACTGAAATGCTGCAAACTTTCCTGAATACCGATTTCGAAGGTGGCCGGCACGCTAACCGGGTTAATAAAATTCCTTGCTAACGGTACTTAATGGACTAATATATTCATGGGCTGATGTGCTAATTTGAAGATTAGTTAACAAATAATTTTACTCCACAATTTTACGCATCAGGAAAATTGTTGGACGAACAATAAAGTAAAATATAGAAGACGAAATTTCTATAGAAGCAGCGGCATCCGGGACAAAGCGACCAAGTGAATCTATTTTTAAACCAGCACCCCGTTAACCAATTACCACTTCAGCACATTTTTACATTGGCCCATTAACTACCGGATTCTTTTATAAATATTTTTGCCTTCTACCGGTATGTACCGCGAAAATAAATCCGGGATTTTATACATCAGCTCCGGCATCAAGCCCGCTTCATCTATAATATACTCTGGCACTGAACTGGCTACGTTGCGCCTTATCTTAAAAATGGCGTAGTAGGTGTTCAGGTATTGGAAATCAGCTTGGGCTAATTGCCAGTTAATGTAAGGCGTGGCGGCCCGGTTATAAGCATAATAATTGAAATCGTTGCCTAAAACCAAAATGCGCGCATCTTTTACAGCGGTGTATTTTTTGTCGGGTTGTAAGAGCAGCCGCGAAATATCTAAGCTGGTATAAGGTAAGGCGGGTAGTAAAAAGCTATACCGGGTTATTAAGGTAAATCCTACTATTACTAAAAAAAGTGGTTCCGTTAGCCACAGCCGTTTCCGGCCGGTCCGCAAAAACGTGTAAGTACCAAAGTAAACCAATGCCGGCAAAAAAATGAGCCACGACACGGCCGAAATTATGCTGCCGGCGAGGGTAACCAGCACGGCAACGCCAATCCACCAGAGCATTAACTGAAAAAATTTAAGCTGGTAGTTAAGGGTAGGCGTATGAATAAGCGCAAAGAAAACCGAAAAGCTCAGGAATAATACTGGCACCAATAGTATTTTAAGCAAATCTAAAGGTGGCAAAAGCAAGGTTATCGAAAATTCCCAGGCCGATAATATGTTATACTGCACAAAATTGGGTACGGCATCGGCGTACAGAAAAATGGTAAAAGCTACGGCGTACGGAAAAAAGAACCCGCAAAGCATTAAAAGAGAACTCCGGAAAGCATTAAAGGCAAATAAAATAAGCGCCAGAAAAGCCCAAAGCAAAAACAAGAGCAAGGGTAAATAACAAAGCGCGGCTAAACCTAAAAAAAAGCCGGCCTTAAACAATTTAGGATTGCTGGTGCCTTCTTTAGAGGGCAGAATAAAATAATGAATCGAGAAAACTAAAAAGGTAAAGCCCAGCAGTAACGGCGAAAGAATATCAAATTCCAGGAAAATGCTGCCAAAAACAAAGTAAAGCAGAGCCGGCATAAAAGATTTATCGGGCAAAACCCCGGTTTGGTTAAAAATACGGTTTAGCCGCATACCCTGTAAAAAAAGCAGCAACGAAGCCAATAACCGATACACCAGAATGTTGCGGCCAAAGGCTACATCGAGTAATTGAAAAACAAAAGCGGCCAGCGGGGCCGTGTTGTCGTAAACCTCGCCGTAAAGGGTAGCCCCTTCGGCCAGACGTTCGCCCAGTACAAAAAACTTAAGTTCCGGCAGGGTAACCGGCAGGTTTAACAAAATAAGCGGTACCCGGATAGCCAGAAACAGCAGGACCAGCACCAGCAGCCGCGACAGTAATATTCCTTTAAAATAACTAATCAAGAGGTTGTGTAATTTTTGTAGGCAGTAATTTTTTACTTA
>NZ_JBMQUD010000131.1:0-41816 GCF_057359045.1 Adhaeribacter sp. | reverse complement strand
TAGGATTCCAACGTGAATCGCTTCCAGGTTTATTTTTTTATATTAACTATGAATATGTCACCTTTTCAAAATATTTTGCGAATTTTGTTGTAACTTGCCAAAATTAAATGTAAAATTTTCCTATGAGCTCATTATGGTGGTGAGAAAATGGAGATCACGACACACCTTTTCATCAATCTCTCTCTGTTAATTATTTTACTATTTATTAGATAACAGCTAGTTGTTGTTTGTAAATTAAATTTGTAAGCTGCTAAAAGTTTTCCTTAAGGAGGCTATTTATAAGTTAGCTGGTAAAAGCCAATATTCCTGAATCAGCTTTTTAATCCAAAGAGCTTGGGCTAAAGTTTGTATTTTTACTATGAAAGATTTTGACCCGAAAGTAACCGGTAATTTAGCTACGGCAGTTAAAGACGCGGCGGTCTGGCAATCTTTTAAAAATGGCGAAGAACAAGCTTTAACCTATATTTATAACCAAAATTTCGATTCGCTTTATACTTATGGCCTTAAACTAGCCAGCGAGCCCGAAATAGTAAAAGATGCCATCCAGAATTTATTTCTGCAGCTCTGGCATACCCGGCAAAATTTAAGCGATATTTCGTTTATAAAACCTTACCTGCTCCGGGCACTACGCAACCATATATTTATTTCTATTAAGCAGTCTAAAGAGCACGACGACGTAAAATTGGCTTTGCCCGAACCTGATAATGTTATTTTCCCGGAAGAGGAAATATTAGTAGAACAGCAAATTGCGCAAAAGCAAAGCCAGTCTATTACAGCCATATTGCCTAAACTTACCAAGCGCCAGAGAGAAGCCATAAACCTGAAATTTTACGAAGGATTGTCTTATGAACAAGTGGCCGAAATAATGGATTTGAATATTCAGTCGGTACGAAATCTGCTTTACCAAGCCTTAAAAATATTAAAAGAATATTTGCTCTCCTGCTTAATCTTAAGCTGGTTTTTAGGTTGAGAATAAATTATCATCTCTACTATCTGCTTTCTTTCAGCCCCTTCATTTATTCTTACGCCCAATTATATACTCACCAATTTTTTTTAATTCAGGAAAATCGAGAATCGATAAAATTTAGAATATTTTTAAGTATTTAAATATCCTTTATAATTATTTCTATTAAAACAGTTTTCGTTACTTGTTGTACGCATCAGTTGCTGGGTTTTTGTTAAATAATTTTCAGGCAGATTTCTTATTCCGGCGAAATAAAATGAGTATAAAATATGGGTATTGTTATTAAGTATTTGAAAGTCATTCAACCCATTTTAGCAGCCAAACTTAGCGCGGATGAATTTTGAAAATTACAGAACAGAAGACCTTATTTTAGAAGAAACCTTCCAGAAGTTTGTCCTGAAAGCCGACCCGGCAGCGGAGGCTTTCTGGCATAACTGGCTGGCCGTTAATCCAGATAAACAACCGGATTTTGATCAGGCAGTGGCTTTACTAATGCAACTGGAGGCGGGGCAGGAGCAAGTACCCGCTACGTACAAAGAAGAAGGCTTAAAGCGTCTTTTAGCTTCTATTCATAACCCGGAAGCAGCGGCCGATACTAGCCAGGAAGCCGTAGTGCGGCCATTGCCTGTGTACCGTGCAGCTTGGTTTAAAGTGGCAGCGGCCATTACCGGATTAATTTTGGTAAGCGTACTAATCCGGTTGGTAGTTCTTAATTATTTCTCTACTAAACAATACCATACGGCTTATGGTCAAACCCAAACCATTTTATTGCCCGACCAGTCTACGGTAATTCTAAATGGCAATACCACCATCCGGTACGCGGTAAACTGGTCTAAGAATGCACCACGCGAAGTTTGGTTAGCAGGCGAGGCTTATTTTTCGGTTAGGCATAAAGCCAATAACCAGAAATTTACGGTGCGCACCAAAGATGGCTTTGCAATTGAAGTGCTCGGGACTCAATTTTCTGTTACTGACCGCAAAAGCCACAACCGGGTGGTTTTAAACGAAGGCAAAGTAAAGGTGCAAATTCCGGAAAAAAGCATTGGCTCCCCCACGCAGTTAATTTTAAAACCCGGCGAGTTGGTGCAGTTTGGTAGTGGTAAAAAGCTGGTGCACAAAAAAGTAAATGCCGAAGCTTATGCTGCCTGGAAAGACAATGTACTGGTTTTTGAGGAAACGCCTTTAACCGAAATTGTGAGCACTTTAGAAGAAAGTTATGGCCTGCAGGTAAAAATAACCAATGCCGCACTGGCCGACATAAAAATAACCGGAGCTACCTCCACCACCGATTTAATCGGGTTTTTAAACGGTTTGGCCAAGCTCCACAACTTTAATATTAAACAGACTGGCCGGAATATTTATATCGGTCCTTAAGCGCCGGATCAACTTATTTAAATATGCATTACAAGCTTAACCAAGGGTAAATTTAGCTTACCCCGGCGATAGCTATGCCCTATATATCCAAAATATCCACCATTAATATTAAACTGCTATGAGAAGAATTTTACAACCGGCAGGTTACTTTGTATGCGTACTAAGTTGGTGCCTGCCCACTTATGCAACTGCCCAGAGTTACGCGGCTTTACGAGCCCCCCAGGTAGCTGCCCAAACGGCTCAAACGTCGGAAGCGTACGAAGCCCAGTTACGAACCAAAATTTCGCGGCTGGCTTCTAAGTTTAAAGTTTCTATTATTTATTACAAAGAGGGCGCCACCTTTAACCCGGCAGCGCCTAATCCGCCTGTCCGGCAGGTTAATCCGGTAGAAAAAGAATTAGAAGTTTTATTAAAAGACTCGCCGTACAAATTCGAGAAGGTAAAAAGCAATTTTTACATTGTGGTGCCCCATAAACCCGAGGCGGATAAACAAAGTAATCTGCCAACCTTTAATGCTGTAACCCATAGCTTGCCGGCTCCTACCAAAGCGGTTCTGGCTACGGTTACCGGTAAAGTTACTGATAAAAATGGGAGCGCTTTACCGGGCGTAACAGTTTTAGAAAAAGGCACAACCAATGGCACTACCACCGATACCGAAGGTCGGTATACGTTGCCAGTAGCCACCGAAACCGGTATTCTGGTATTTTCTTTTATTGGGTACACCACCCAGGAAGTGCCTTACAAAGGGGCCGGCAATTATAATGTAACCTTAACCGAAGACGCCAAAAGCCTGGAAGAGGTGGTGGTGGTGGGCTACGGCGTGCAGCAGCGGAAAGATGTAACCGGGTCCATTGCTTCTATCTCAGCGCAGAAATTAAAAGACCAGCCTTTGCCTAGTGTAGATGCCGCTATGGCTGGTCAGTTGCCCGGCGTGCAGGTGGCCCAAACTACCGGGGTACCAGGCGGCGGCCTTACCGTGCGGGTACGCGGAGCCGGTTCATTAAGCGCTGGTAATGAGCCTTTGTATGTGATCGATGGTTTCCCGGTTTCGGGTAGTTACAGCCAGACCACCAACCCGCTTAACACCATTAACCCCAACGACATTGAATCTATTGAAGTTTTAAAAGATGCGTCGGCTACGGCTATTTACGGATCGCGCGGTTCTAACGGTGTAGTAATTATAACCACCAAAAGCGGTAAGGCCGGTAAAGCCAAAATAGATTTAGATGTTTATACCGGCGTGCAGGAAGTGGCCCACAAAATGGATGTGCTGGATGCCCGGGGTTTTGCCGAATACATTATTGATACCCGCAACAACGCCTGGGTAGATGCCGGCGGTAAAATAACCGATCCCAATGCCACCCGCACCAACGCTATTTACCGGATTCCGGATGCCCTGCAAAATCCTGCTGCTCTGGGAAAAGGAACCGACTGGCAGGATGAAGTATTCCGGCGGGCTCTGATGCAAAACTACCAGGTAAGTTTTTCGGGCGGCAACGAGCGGGTAAAATATTTTGCTTCTGGTGGCTACTTTAAGCAAGACGGCGTGGTCATTAATTCTGATTTTGAGCGCTATTCTTTTCGGATGAATTTGGAATCGGAGTTAACCAAACGCTTAAAAGTAGGTATTAATTTATCGCCTTCTTATACCTTTAGCAATATTAGCGATGCCGAAGGCCACTGGAGCTCCGGCGCGGTTATTTTATCGGCGTTGTTAATGGCGCCGCATTTGCCGGTATATAACCCCGATGGTTCTTACACCACCGGTTTAGACTTAGGCAATGGTTTTAGTAGCATTGAAAACCCGGTAAAAACCGCTAAAGAAAAAGTAAACCAATACGGCCGGTTACGGTTGCTGGGTACCACCTTTGCCCAGTATAATATTACCGATAACCTGGTTTTTAAAGCCACCGTGGGTACCGATTTTAGAACCAGCCGGCAAAATACTTTTGTACCTTCTATTGTGGGCCGCGACGGCGCCCCGCCGCCATCTATTCCAACCGGTACGTCGGCCTCGTCGCAAACCATCAACTGGCTTACCGAATATACCTTAGCTTATAATAAAACTTTTGGTAAACACAGTTTAAACGGTTTGTTGGGTTATACGGTGCAAAAAGAAACCGGCGAAGGCAACAATGTGTCGGCGACCAACTTCCCGAATGATATTGTCCAGACGCTGAATGCTGGTATTATTAACGGGGGCAGTTCCGACCGCGACCAATGGACTTTGCTTTCTTACATTGGCCGCCTGAATTATGTGTTTGCCGACCGGTATTTATTAACGGCTACTGTGCGCCGCGACGGCTCTTCGCGGTTTGGCTCCGCTAATAAATGGGGCGTATTTCCCTCGGCATCTTTGGGCTGGCGGGCTTCAGAGGAGGCTTTCCTGAAAGATTACAGTTGGTTAAGCGAACTGAAATTCCGGACGAGCTACGGCATAACCGGTAATAATTTTATTGGCAACTATGATCACGTGGGTTTACTGGCCGAGCAAAATTATGTGTTTGGTGGCAAAGTGGTTAACGGGTTGCGCCCCAGCCGTGTGGCCAACCCCGATTTAGGCTGGGAAACAAACCACCAGTTCGATGCCGGAGTAGAGTTAAGCATTTACCAGAACCGCCTGGGCTTTACCGTAGATTATTACGACAAGCGCACTTCTAATTTATTGCTTAATGTGCCGGTACCAACCGTTACGGGTTACGCTACAGCCATCCAGAATATTGGTAAAATCCGGAACAGTGGTTGGGAGTTAGCCGTTAATTCGCGCAATTTTGTAAATGCCTTTACCTGGAGTACTGATTTTAATATTGCTTTTAACAAAAATAAAGTATTGGCTTTAGGGCCCGAAGGCGCACCTATTTTTGGTAATTACCAGCTTACCAGCAGCCACATCACGCAAATTGGCAGCCCCTTAGGTAATTATTACGGTTACCTCGTCGAGGGAATATTTCAGGATGAACAAGATATAGCAAACAATCCGCACTTTGCCGATTCGGCGCCTGGGCAGTTTAAATTTAAAGATGTAAGCGGCGATGGTAAACTAAGCGTCGACGACCGGGTAATGCTGGGTAATCCGTTCCCGGATTTTACTTATGGCTTAACGAATAATTTCTCTTTTAAAGGCTTCGACTTAAATATTTTGCTGCAGGGCGTGCAAGGCTTTGAAATATTGCACCTAGGCCGCCGCTTCTACGGCAATTACGCCGGTACCGCTAACTCCCTCGCCGATGTAACCAATCGTTGGCGTTCGGCCGATGAACCCGGCGATGGAAAAACGCCCCGGGTAAACCGCGATTTGGCCAAGTACAGCAGCAGCAATGCCAGCGCCAATATTTCGTCGCAGTTTGTAGAAGATGCCTCGTTCCTGCGTGTCCGGAATATTTCGCTGGGCTATAATTTTTCGCAAAACCTGGTCCGGCGCTTAGCTTCACGCAGCCTCCGGCTTTACCTGAGTATCCAGAATGCCCATACGTTTACCAAGTATACTGGCTATAACCCCGAAGTAAGTGTTACCGGAGCCAGCTCCTTAGAACCGGGCGTCGACTACGGCGGTTACCCGGTGCCGCGCACCTATACCATTGGTTTAAATTTAGGCTTGTAGTATTCTTAATGGCTATTCTCATGAAAAATAATCTAATAAAAGGCATGCTTTTTTTAACCGGTTTACTGGTTAGCTGCAACGAAAAATTTATCGATCTGGCACCTATCTCGCAAAATAACGTGGTTAATTTTTACCGCAATGCCGCCGATATAGAAATAGCGGTAAATGCCGCCTACGGCGCCTTGCAATATTCGGGGCAATACAATCTGGCCCTACACGAGGTGGGCGAAGTGCGGTCCGACAATACCGAAATATTAGATGTGCAAACCGGTATTGATGTGGTGCAGATAGATGCTTTTACCACTATTTCCAACAATGGCCTGCTCAATACCATGTGGGCCGATTCGTACCGCGGTATTCAGCAGTGTAATATTGTAATTGATCGTATTGGTGCAGTTAACATGGATCAGGCCCTGAAAGACCGCTACGTAGGTGAGGTTAAGTTTTTAAGAGCGCTCATGTATTTTAATATGGTACGCACCTTTGGCGATGTTCCGTTGGTTTTAACAGAAATTCAGAATGTAAAGGAAGGCTATACTTTTAAGCGTGAGCCGGTAGAAACGGTGTATACCCAAATAATTACCGATTTAACCGATGCTGAACCAAGCCTGCCGCTGAGTTATGCCGCCAAAGATGTTGGCCGGGCTACCCGCGGCGCGGCCAAAACGCTGCTGGGTAAGGTATATCTCACTCAAAAAAAATACGACCTGGCCCTTACCAAGTTAAAAGAAGTAATAGACCAGAATAATTACCGGCTATTAACCAATTATGCCGATATTTTTAAAACGACCAACGAAAACCACGCCGAATCGATTTTTGAGATACAATATACCAAAGGCGGTTTTGGTGAAGGCAGTCCGTTTAATAACCAGTTTGCGCCCCGCCAATCCGGCACTATTGTAAGCACCATTGGCGCCGGCAGTGGCTACAATGTGCCTACCCAGGATATGGAAAATGCCTACGAAGCCGGCGATTTGCGCAAAGATATATCTATGGCCAGCGGTTACCTGGATAAAGGCAAATTTGTAGCGCTTAAGTACGTGAAAAAATACCTCGATACGCCTTTTCAGGCCGGCGATGCCGATAACAACTGGCCTGTTTTACGCTACGCCGATGTGTTACTGATGTATGCCGAAGCCCTGAACGAAAGAGGTTTTGTAGCCGATGGCGAAGCGTTTACGCTCCTGAACCAAATCCGGCGCCGTGCTGGCTTACCCGTTAAAACAGCCGTTAATGCCAACGCGGCGCTACAAGTAAATGATCAGCAAGCATTCCGGTTGGCTATTGAGCAGGAGAGAAGGGTTGAATTGGCATTTGAAAACCACCGGTGGTTTGATTTGGTACGTACCGGCCGGGCCTTGGACGTAATGCGGGCCAAAGGATTTAATATCCAGGAACACCAGCTTTTATTTCCGGTGCCGCAAAGCCAGATCGATATCAACCCGCTGGTAATTAAACAGAATCCGGGTTATTAAAACTAAAATCTTACTTTAAAATAATAGCAATAACAGATAAGCAGGCGTGAATTTTCTCCTGTTACTGCCAAAGTCTTCTGAAATATTAGATCATTATTTTTAAATAATTACTTATGCCGAAATTTATTTTAATACTCCTTCTGGTTCTGATTTATTATCCGTTTAAAGTGCAGGATAACCCTTCGGTCACGCTCAATACCAAAGACGATGGCTACCGCGGTATCTGGTACAGCAACCAGCCTTCTAAAGACGAATACGTGTTTAAATACAGCGGTGGCCTGGGAACTTACCCGGCCAATCATTACCCGTTTTCGGTGTATGTGCCCAAAGTAAATAAAACGTTTTTCTGCTACGGCGGCTCCGACAAGCAAGGTAAAACTTTACTGCACGCCGTATCTTATTTTGATCATAAAACCGGTACCGTACCCCGGCCCACCATTGTAATGGATAAAAAAACCGACGATGCCCACGATAACCCGGTCATGAATATAGATGCACAAGGCTATATCTGGTTATTTTCTACTTCTCACGGCACCGGACGCCCTTCTTATATTCATAAAAGCAACAAACCTTACGACATAAGCCAATTTACTTTGGTAAATGCCACCAAGCAAGAAAATGGCAAGGCCGTACCACTCGATAATTTTTCGTACCTGCAAAGCTGGCACTTGCCGCAAAGTGGTTTTATTAATTTATTTACCCATTACGATGTAAACGTAGTGCCGGGCCAACCCAAAAAATCGCGGCGCACCATTAGCTACATGACCAGCCCCGACGGCGTAAAGTGGTCGGAGTGGAAAGATTTAGCCGCAATAGAAGAAGGGCATTACCAAACCAGTGGCCAGTTCGGGAAAAAAATTGCTACTTCTTTTAACTACCATCCGGTTACGGTGGGCGAAGCCGGTTTAAATTTTCGTTCTAATCTGTATTACATGGCTACTCAGGATATGGGTAAAACCTGGCAAACCGCCGATGGAAAAAGCATAACCTTGCCCTTACGCGAAATTAAAAATCCGGCTTTGGTAAAAGAATATCGTTCGGCTGGTTTAAATGTGTACATCAACGATTTAGCTTTTGATGCCCAGGGTAACCCCATTATTTTGTATATAACTAGCAAAGGCTTTGAAGCCGGCCCGGAAAAAGGGCCCCGGGCCTGGTATACCGCCCGCTGGCAAGGTAAAAGCTGGGAAATATTGCCGGTTGCCCAATCAGATAATAACTACGACATGGGCTCATTGTATATAGAGCAGGATGGCACCTGGCGCATTATTGCACCTACTACCGATGGCCCGCAAAAATATAATACGGGCGGCGAAGTAGTTATGTGGGTAAGCAAAGACAAAGGTAAAACCTGGAAAAGTACACCCATGACGGCCAATAGCCCCTTAAACCATTCGTATCCGCGCCGGCCGGTAAATGCCCACGATGATTTTTATGCTTTCTGGGCCGATGGGCACGGTCGCCAACCTTCCGAATCGACGCTGTATTTCTCGAATAAAAAAGGCGAAGTGTTTGTATTGCCCCGCGACATGCAAGGCGAAACGGCTAAACCCATGCGGCTAAAAACCGGAAATAAGTAAATGGCGGCTAAAAACGAATTAACTTAACCCAGCTTTTAATATTTGGTGACAAAAATTATTAAGTATTAGTACAAAATTAGATGGCTATATTTTTATTCAATCTTTCCGTCATTCTGGCAAGAATATTCTGGTTTACTTGTAGGTAACTCGCCAGATGCTTCCAGTAGGAAACGGGCAGATTGTTTCTTCTGTATTTATCCACTTACTTAATTTATAAAGGGCAAAGAAGAAACCTGCATGGGTAAACTTTTTTGCCCTTGTTATTTAGGTGTTGGCTAACTTAAAAGTGTATTATTTTATTTAACTTACCTGGGCAGTCTGCTCCCAGAATAATAGGGTAAGCCAATTATTATTTAACGCATTTGCGACAAGCTATAAGGTAAGGGGCAAATGCGATGGTTTAAAAGATAAAATATGTTAAAAAAATACTTTGCCCAGTTTAGATACAAGTATGTAAATGCCAGCTTATTGATTATTGGATTTCTGTTTTTTTGTATAAAAGTAGTGGTGGCCAAACCGGCAGAGGAAGTTCGGGTATTCTGGGCATTTATCCTGGACCCAGCGGCAATGCACGAAGCCAATTTAAAAATAAAAGCCGGTGATCCTACCTTTGTTGCTGCTTATAAAAATTTACTCGCCGAAGCCGATAAAGCCTTGCAAGCGGGGCCTTTTACCGTAATGCATAAACAGATTACCCCACCCAGCGGCAACAAACACGATTACATGAGTGTAGGGCCTTACTGGTGGCCCGACCCCCAGAAGCCCGCTGGGTTGCCCTACATCCGGCGCGATGGCGAAGTAAACCCAGAACGCCTGAAAAATGGCGACAATGATGCGTTAAAACAAATGCAGGATGCGGTTTGTACCTTGGCTTACGCCTATTATTTCAGCAGAAACGAAAAATATGCGGCCCACGCTACTAAGCTACTCCGGGCCTGGTTTCTCGATGAAGCCACCCGCATGAATCCGAACCTAAACTATGGGCAGGCCATTCCGGGTATTACGCAGGGCCGGGGCATTGGTATTATCGATACGCATGATTTGCCTTACCTAATAGATGCCGCAGGTATATTGGAGAATTCTAAAGCCTGGCGCCCCACCGACCAGCAGGCGCTGCAAAAATGGTTTGGCGAGTTCCTGACTTGGCTGGTAGAAAGCCCTTTGGGCAAAGACGAAGCCGATGAGCACAACAACCACGGTACCTGGTACGATGTGCAGGTAGTTTCTTACGCGCTTTTTTCCGGGAATAAAGATTTAGCCAAAAAGGTATTGGAGCAGGTTAAAACCCAGCGTATCGCCACCCAAATAAAACCAGATGGCACGCAACCCCACGAATTGGCGCGTACCTTGTCGTTTAACTACAGCGTGATGAACCTGCAAGCCCTTATGCACCTGGCCACAATGGGCAAACTGGTGGGCATAGATTTATGGCATTACACCACCCCCGACGGAAAAGGGATTAAAGCTGCCACTGATTATTTTTTGCCGCTGATAAACGGCGCCCAAAAATGGGAGCATCAGCAAATAAAACCAATTGATATTACCGCCGCTTTGCCTTTGTTTTTAAAAGCAGCCCGGCAGTTTCCCAATCCTAAATATGCGGTGGCCGTGGCAAAAATAGCGGCTGCGGGTAAACCTGGCAACAAAGCCTTTTTATTTAATCCTTTGCCTGGTAAATAACGGCTGCGCGAAGCCAGTACACGGGTTTAAATATTAACTAATCTGAAGGTCGTACTTATCTAGTAAACCGGCTAAACCTGAGCTGGAAAATTTGGCTTTTTTTAACCGGTTAATTTCCGGGTCAATCGAAAAATTAAAGGCATTCCGGAAGTCAGCTTTTTCTAAATTGGTTTGCCGGAAATGGGCCCGGTTCAGGTCGGTGCCGGAAAAGCTGGCCCCGGTTAAATTGCAATCGTTAAAAACGGCTTCTTTCAGGCTGCAGTCGTTAAACTTAGTGCCTTTAAGCTGTTTACGGGCAAAATTGCAAAAATCGAGCAGGCAATGGTTAAAATTGGCCGAAAAAAGAAAATCGGAACAGGCATTAAAATTAATGCCCAGCATTTTGCAGTAGCTAAAATGGGCGTTATCTAACTTAACCTGCGCGAGTTCAACCATGCTCATGTTACAGGTATCAAAAGTGCAATCGCTAAAGGTTGCGCCAACCAAAGTAGTACCGGTAAAATCGCAATGTTTAAAGGTACAATGGTTAAATTCTGCCCCTCTTAGGTTCTGGCCCGTAAAATAGACCTTGGTAAAAGTTTCCTGGTCGTGGAAGTGCTCCGGCATTGTTTGGTGTTCTGGTTTTTGCTACACCAAAACTACAAAGTTTACCTTAATATTAGCGACTGATTTTAGGTGTTTGTGCTAATCAGTTGCTCCAGAATACCTTTATAATTTAGAGCGAAATAAATAATTCTTTTACCAGGTTAACGCCATTGCGCGAGCAGGAAAAGGTATTTATTCGTTGATATAATATTTGTTGCCTTCTTCGTAATAAATAATATGGGCTACATGGTTGGTGCCGGTCCATTTCTCCTGTTCTTTCGGAAAAAAATATTCAATAAACGGGTCCTCGTTGGTATCTATTTTTGATTTATACCCGCCATAATAGCGGTTGGTAAACTGTTCGAATTCGGTTTGGGTAACTTCTCTCATAAAGTATAATCTAATAGTAAAAGCAGCTTTTAAATTTGGGGTAAGATACTGCTTAAACAAAGCTAGTGCAATTACCAATACTGCACAGGTAATTATAAATTAAACCATAGGAATATTTCCTATCCACGTTACACCATTCGCATTACTATAATTGTAGCAGCGGCTTATGGTTGCCTGGGTTTAGCCAGTTAAAGCAAATTTTTTAATTTACTTAGGTAACAGTTGGCTAACCTGGGTCAGGCAAGATTAAGCAGTTAATAAAATTGGTTTTTCAAGCAAATAATAGTTGTGGGGGAAAAGGGTTACTGCTGGGGGAAATACAATTTCTAATTATATAGTTAATTTAATATATTATAATAATTATATATAATTTTAAATCAGATATTATAAACATGCCTTCATTTTTATTAAAGTATTTTTATATTTTATGCTTAATAATTATTAACTTTAAATTCAGTTTTTAATAGGACTAACAGAAAATACGATTTTAAGAATAAACATAATTAAAATAATATACCATGACGTTTTTATCTTTTTTGAGCGTTTATACTTATACTTTTTCGGCTTTTGGCGAAAATTTATTTTTTGATAATTTTGCACTTTCTACTAAAATTTAGGGTTGGGGAGTAATCAGAGATGGCAATGGTAGGATTGATTCATACAATTTTTGATAATTTAAAAGTTGGAGATCTGAATAAGGAAGAAACCTTGGAATGTCTTTATTATGTAGATTACGTGATAGATAATGAAGAGAGCCCGGAGAGTTTCTTTAAATACCAGTTATATAAAATAAAACTGGAAGAGCGTTTAAAAGAAATAGTTAAATTTGAATCTGCCCAATAGAAAAAACATTACTCCTTTCTACTTTTTCTGGCTTAAGTATTTGTTTCTGTTGCCCGGCAAACCGGGTTAAAGAATATTTATGTCTTCCTTTTTGCCGATAAAAAGGAAATGCTTTTAGGCATCTGCCCTATAAAAGGCAGATGCCTAAAGGTTTATTTATCCTTAATCATTTATTGAGGAATATTTTCTTAGGCAGAGTGCTTGGTATTATTGCTGTCAGGTACTATTAAAACTATTTAGCCTTACGCCTGCAAAGCAGTTGGAGCGTTATACGTGGTGTTTTCACCAACTGTTATCTATTTTCTTGTCGGTGAAAACGCGTACCAATAAAAGGAAGTTTTGTACAGCCTGCCAGTTGAAAACTGGCCATTATCAGTGGACACAAGTTACGCTTCGCTAAACCTGCGCCAGATCGAGGTGACCCAAGCTGCAACCAGCCTGGGTAATCGGTAAAGCGTTTATGTATAAGCTGATTAAAGTAACTTTAATTAGGGCACTGATTAACTAATTGATATTGCTAAGTCGTTGGCTAAAGGTGCCGTTTACTTATTGCTGTGTGCAGCCAAGGGAATATTCTGGTTAAATTTTAACAGCGCTGTAATAATGGTTCCCGCTTTCTGCTACAAATGTTTCTAGCAAAGATAATCCAGATGCTGATAATACTTCTTGGTACGTTTTTGCTCCAAGTGATATAGACTGTTGCCCTGTTAATACATCTATCCACTCTGCTTTTTCATAAGGAGCCGTAAACAACAGTTTTCCTTCGGTTTTCAGAGCGTCGCTTATTTTTTCTATTAATCGAACCTGTTCTTCCTTGGCCATCAGAAACAGTAGCCCCCAGGAGATAATGCCGTCAAACTTTCTATTAAAGAACGAAGACTCCTCGGCTGGTTCGCATGCAATAGGTGAATTAGGGAAATGCTGCTGAAAAGCTTTAGCCAGCGATGGTGATGCGTCAACCCCATACACGGTCATACCTTCCTCTAGCAATGCCTGGGAGATGGGTAAACCCGTTCCGCAGCCCAAGTCCAGTATAGTAGAATTTAGCGCTAGTGTGCGGGCCCAGTTTCGCACAGGTGCTATACCGATGGTTTTACCACGAGCCTCGATAAAAGTTGCCGCTATGGCTTCGTAACCATTTGATTTATCCATTACTTATATTTAGAGAGAGTATCGTATTTATATATGGGAAGGATAAGGTTAAAGTTACCCAGGGCAATGGTAAATACCTTTGCCAGCGGTATTAGATAAGATTAAGGTTACTTTAATAAATAGGAGCTAGGTCGTTGAAATTGGTATAGAGTTTCTTTTAAATAAGCTTAAAGTATTTTAAAAAGAAAAGCCCCTGAACCAGGGGCTTTTTATGAACAAATTTTTTAATTGTTCCCTTTTCTAATTCATTGAGCTTCCGCAGCTTTTTCGCCGGAAGGCAATTTAAGGGGAACGCCGGCCGAAACAGGCTTGCCAAAATCCGGGGAACCATCTTTTTTCCAGGTAAATTTCTGCAATCTGATTCCCCGCTGCCACCCCGGCGTAGTCGATTTTTTTGCGTGGTAGTAAATCCAGTCTTCGGTATTATCCGGCGATTTGGTAAAGCTGCAATGGCCTACGCCAAAAACATCTTCGGTGCTCTGGAAAACCGGCCCGGATTTTTTCCAGTTAGCAGGGTCCATGGGGTTTAATGTGGTATCGGCTAAGGCCAACTGTGCCAGGCGGTATTCTTTCAGCCACGACTCGCGGCAGGAATAAATAATAAAAGCTTTTTCTTTTTTCCGGAGCAGTTCGGGGCCTTCGTTTAAATCCAGTTCGCCGCCGGTTTCCCATTCTTCGGTCGGCGACGATATTTTAACCCGGTTGCTGCTAATGGTATAGGGGTTGCTCATGCGGGCAATGTATAAATGCTGCTTGGTTTTATCAGTAGCAGCGTTTTCTTCCCAACCCGACCACACGGCGTATAGTTGCCCATTCATCCGGAACGGGCTTAAATCAATGGCCCATTTTACCGCGGCCGGGTCCTGTATATTATCGCCGGTATACAGCATGCCTTTGTCCTGGTAAGGGCCAAACGGGTCGGCGGTTTCCGACTCCAGCACTCCCGACCGTTGGTGTATAAACGGTGAACCCGGCTGACTGCCCGCCGCGTAATAAATATACCAGCGGCCGTTCATAAAATGGATTTCGGGTGCCCAAATATTGGCCCGGTTCCACCCGGTGGCGGGTGGCCGCCAAACAACTACCCGCTCGCCCAGCTTCGTTAATTTATCTGATTTAGAAACGTAAATGCCGCCCCTGCCGGAGCCGCAGGCATAATAAAAACCATTTACTTTAATTACCCACGGGTCGGCACCATCGGCCAACGGGTTGGTAAAATAAGTATCGGTGGCTAATGGTTTATTTCCGTTGGTTTTCTTTTCGGGTGCTACTGTACTGGTAGTGCAGCTCCAAAAAAGCGCGGCCGAAAACAAGCTGGCTAAAAATAATTTATGCAGGCGCATGGCGGGTTAATATTAGTGAGCAATGGATTATTAGGTGGAACTAAATAATTTTAGTTAGACTAATTCATTTAAGTTAGTAATAAGTATGTACATGCTGACTTTGAATTGCTTGTTGAAATCCGGACAAAGTTAGATTGATATACATTGGTATCTCATTTTGGTCATCTTGTAAAGGATCTTCGGTTTAAACTGCAAGTAATGCAATAGATGCTTCCGGCATGACAAGTTCGGATGATTTAATATATTTTGTTCTGGTACTTATATACAAAAACCTTAAAGTAAATTTATTTGGTGGCGCCGGTTTTAGTTTGCCAATCCAGTAGCTGGGTACTTAATTCTTTTACTTTGTCGGGATGTTTTAGGGCCAGGTTTATTTTCTCGCCGGGGTCGGATTGTAAGTTATATAATTCAGTGGCGTTGGTCGCGTAAAACTTAATCAGTTTCCAGTCTTTTTGCCGGATAGCGGCCGCCGAGGTACCACCCAAAAAATGCTTTTCTTCTAAGGGGTAATGCCAATACAAAGTCTCGTGGGGTAAGGTGGTTTTGGAGTTGGTTAATAAAGGTGTCAACGAGGTGCCCTCGAGCAGTTGTTGGGGATTTGGTTTAAGGCGGGCCATGTCCAGAATAGTAGGATAAAAATCGGTGGTAGTAACCGGTACCGGGCTCTGGCGGCCGGCTTTTATTTTGCCGGGCCACAGTACCAGCAACGGCACCCGTATACCGCCTTCGTATAGCATACTTTTGCCGCCGCGCAAAGGGGCATTGGTGGTAACAGCTTTGGCCCAATCCGATTCGCCGCCGTTATCCGAAGTAAAAATAATAATGGTATTATCGGCTAAACCCAGTTCAGTTAATTTTTGCCGGATTAAACCTACACCGGTATCAATAACCTCGAGCTGGGCCGCCAAATGCGGATTATTTTGCCGGGCCAGAGCTCCTTTACCGGCACCGGGTTTCCGTTCGTACTTTTCTACTAATTCTGGTTTACCAGCCAGCGCAGTGTGCACCGCATAATGGCTCAGGTACAGGAAAAAAGGTTTTTCTTTGTTGCGCTGAATAAATTCCAGGGCTTCGGCATTAGCGCGGTCTACGAGGTATTCTTTGCCCGGCAGTTTGGGTTTAATGTCTTTGTTAAAATGGTACGGATAGAAATAGCTACCCCAACCAATGCCTTCATTCTCCGAAATGATGGTTTCGGTAAAGCCGTGCTGGTTGGGGCCCACTTCCTGCGCACCAGCTTTGGCGTAACCCGTAAGGTGCCATTTACCTACAATACCGGTATGGTAGCCTTGTTTTTGCAGCAACTCCGGAAAAGTAATATGTGCCGTAGAAAGGTGTACCGATTCTTCGGGCCGGAGGTAATCGGTAATGCCAATCCGGGCCGGCGACTGGCCGGTTAGCAAAGCCGCGCGGGTAGGCGAACAAACGGGAGCCGCTGCATAGGCCTGGGTAAACAAAATGCCGTCCTGCGCCAGCTTATCCAGGTTAGGCGTTTCGTTAAACCGATTATGATAACAACCCAGTTCACTCCAGCCCAAATCATCGGCCAGAATAAAAATAATATTAGGCTGCGCGGACTTGGTTTTTTGTCGCTTACCGGTACCCGTAAAACCCAGGCCAATCAGGCAGCCAATAATAAGCAAAATGCCGGGTGTTTTCATAGCTGATTTAATTAAACTGCCTTAAGTGGGTGCTTAGGTAAATATTTGATTTTTAGAAGCAAATATTTTTTCGGAACACAGAATATTTGAAACTAAATTTTATTCTCCGGGCAGCAAGTTTATTCCCGAAAATATGCCCCATAAATTATTTTTTCTGAGTCAGGTAATTTTTTGCCCGGTCGTCGGTCAGTAATTCCCAGATAGAGGCTACCGTCCAGCCGGGGGCAAAGTGCAGGTTGTAAAAACCTTTGCCAAAGTGGCCGTAATCCCACTGGGTATGCTGCACCACCTCGGGGTAGTAGCCTTCTTTGGCAATGCCCACCATGTGGCCTTGGTACGGCAATAATTGTTCCCGCATAGAGCTCCGGATAACCTGGGCAAAATCAGCAAACCGTTGTTCTTGGGTTTCCTGGGCCAGCCATTTAAGTACTTCATCAAACTCAAAAATAAATACATCTATGTGGTTATTCTCTACCGATACGTTGCCCCAGCCCCGGCTTTTTAACCCAATATCGCCGAGCATCTGGCCGGTCGCAAACGGCACATCCCAAAGATAATACCACGATAAAGTAAAATAGGCCGCTTGCCGTGCCAGGTTTACGTAGCGTTGCTGTTCTTTGCCTTTGGTTACCATGGCCATGTAATACAGGGCCGTAGCTGCGTACAGCGAGGCTTCTTTGTCTTCGCAATTGGCATCGAGGGTAGACGAAAAATAATCGGATTTAGAAATAATTTCGCGTTCCTGGTAATCTATTACCTGGCGGGCAGCATTCAGGTAATTGGTATCGCCAAAATATTTAAAAGCCATAACCAATGGCAATACGGCCGAGGGAGAGCTGCCGCCGGAGCGATCGACCAGCTCCAGGTTATCTTTAAACTTACGCGGGTAACTGCCGTCGCGGCCCTGTAACTGGCGCATAATATCTAATAATTTCCGGAGGCGTTGTTCCCACTGCGGATGGTTCCGGCCCCGGCGCTTTTCGTAATCGAGGTAGAGCAATACGGCATAAACCCCTTCTGATTGCCGCCGGATAGAAAAAGTGGTTTCTTCGGTGTTCCGCTCGGCATTTACCACTTCCCGGAAAAAACCGCCCGGCGTAAAACCGTTTTGCTCGTAGGCGTTCAGGGTGGCATAAGCTATATTTTTTAGTTCGGGGTCGTTGTGCTGCTCGGCATATTCCAGGGCGTTAAACGCATTTAAAAGCACCCGGCCAATAAATCCTACTTCTAACACCTGTTTCTTTTCCGAAATATGGGTTTGCAGGTGAATACCCGAAAAGCCTTTCAGGTTGCCGGCCTCAACGTAAGATTGTTTAAAGAATTTAGTTAAAATGCCTTTTACCTGGTCGTCGGTAAACTTTTGGTCAGTTAAAGGTTTGGGCTGATACAAATCGTAAGAACGGGTCCAGATTTGCCGCATATAATCGGCGTAATCGGTGGCGGCAAATTTCATTAGGCGATAACGCAACGTAATGCGTTCACCTTTTTTCAGGGGCAGGAAGGTCGTTACGGGTGCCCCCAAGGTAAGTTTGCGGTAATAGGTGTGTGGTGCTTCGTGGTACGGAAAAGCAAAGGCCAGGTAACCTTTACCATTATCTTCGCCAAAGCCAATGGCCCCTAAGTTGGTGCTGCCGCTTAATACCACTTCGCCCTGGTTGTGTTGGGTCAGGGCTAGTTTGTCTATTTTATCGAGCCGGGCCAACGAGTAACTTATTTGCTTTTCCTGGTCGAAGATGCCGGCCAGTGGCGAGCTTAACCGGTCTTCCCGCACAATCCAGTTTTTACTTACCCGCACCGACGGCGCTTTGTCGGGAGAGCGTAAATTTTTCCGGTACCAAAAACCCGGCAGGTACATGAAAGCGGTATCGTAGTTAATTGTGGCAGCGGTAAATTTTCCTTGCAAACTGAAATAAGTATCGGCCAGGGCTTCTATGGTAATGGTTAATTCGGCAGCATCGTTTACCGGCTTAATTTCGCGGCTAATTTGCAGGGGAATATTTTTATCGGCTTGTAACTGGTTTTGCGCGCCAGTAGCTTTTAAATCAAATACTTCGGTAGGGTTGCCCGGCGATTTTACCAGCAACTGGTAACTTATATTATTTTGTAATTCGGATTCCAGGCCCTGGGCAGCCAGGTGTAAGCTACTTGCCAAAAGCAGGCACAGCAAAAAATAACGCTTTAAAGACACTATGGTTTGGGGTATTTGCATATAACAAAAGTTAAATGGTCGCAATTAAGCGGTTTAATTGGTAGTGCCTCAGTTTAAATTTTGGTAAAATATACTAGGGACTTGTTTCGTATTTTCCTAAGTGGGCTAACAACTGCCATTGGTGGTGGTATCACCGCCAATTTTTTAACTTTTGCCCGACTGCTTGCCGGTGAAAACACGCGGCCAGGGCAAACGTTCAGGCTACTTCCAAAACACTAAACAACTTCTAAGTGTGATTGTGTAAGAAGTTATTCTAAATATTTTTTAACCTCTGCACTCTGAATACCCTATATTTTAAAGACACCTTAAAATTTAAGCTTATGAGAAACAACATTAAAAAAGTGCGTCCTAGATTTTTTAATTGGGATAAATGTACAGATTGCTTAGAAATTACTAAAGATATATACAACTTTATTCCAAAAAATAGCGGGGAAGTCGTGGGCTAATTTGAATATTTATGTGAGGGATGCTATTGTAAAAGAAAAAGAGAACTAGGTATTGACTAAGGACTGGTTAATTTAAAAAAGAGGGTTGTCTGCCCTCTTTTTTAAATTAATCAAATTAACAATATCTTCTATCCTCATTAACCTTTTAGTTAATCCAGCCTCCATCGTGGGCGTTACCCGCAAGGATTTATGTGTTTTTCAAAGCAACAGCATAGCAATTGTTTTCCACCTTTTTTGAAAACACATTGGTAAGCCGGGTGAACTTATGCATGTGCAGAGAGAAAGAAGAAGCTTTACTGCGGATTTTTGGCTCTTAATTCGGCTCGTACAAATAACCCAGAAGGCGATAATTCGGCCTCGGACCAGTTGCCGGTAGCTTTGGCCTGGGGCTTTAGGGCAGCCGAAGCTTCGGCTTTGTCGGCCACCGACCAGTTTACCCAACTTATTTTATTCTGATCCAGAAATTGCCACCAGGTGCGGGTTTCCTGCTCATCTATATAACCATTGCCACTGGCTTCGGTAGTACCAAATTCGGTTACCATTAAGGCAATACCTTTGTTTAGCGCCCGCGCGGCCTTGTCGCGTAGTTCTTTTTTATGGGTAGCCGCGTAAAAATGCAAGGTGTAGGCAATATTGGTATCGGCAATGGGGTTTTGGGCGGCTTCTTCTACTTCCTGCGACCAATTACGGGTGCCGCAAATAATTAAATTATCGGGGTCGTGCTGCCGGATAGCGGCAATAATGGTTTCGGCGTAAGGCTTAATAACATTAGCCCAGGAAACGTTTAGAGGCTCGTTGTAAATTTCGTAAATAACATTGGGTTTGTTGCCGTAGCGTTTAGCCATCTCGGTAAAGAAGGCTTTTGCCTGTGCCGTGTGTTTTTCGGCTTCGTGGTCGTGCCAGTCAATAATTACATAAAGCCCCTGCGCAATAGCGGCATCTACTACAGTTATTACTTTTTGCTTTTCAACGGTGGGGTTTTGCAGGTACCCATCGTGATCGACGGCCATTGCCGCCCGAACCACGGTGCAGCGCCAATCGGATTGCAGCCATTTTACGGTGCCGACATTATAAAACTGGCCCATCCATTGGCTCCAGAAAAAAGACATACCCCGTAACTGTACGGGTTGGTTCAGGTGGTTTACTATGCGATTGCCTTTTACCTGTAATTGCCCGTGTTGGGCTACCGGCGAGGTGTTAGCTGCAGCTGGAGGTGAAGCTTTAGAGCAGCCAAAAGTTAATACGATTAAGCAGATAATGCCAGTGCTAATAACTAGCCCACACCGGTAAGCAGATTGCCACATGGTTACAAGGAGGTTTATTTATAAATATTACTCCTGAAAGCTACGGCAATATTTGCGGGCAACCGGGTAGCGTTTTATTATTTTTTAGGCCTGAAATGTTAATCAGCCTCTTTAAAATGGGAAAGGGCTGCTATTTTACGAGCAGCCCTTTCTTGGTGGTGGATAATATAGAACTAAGTTTTATTGGCAAGCCGGATTAAGGAATCCTGATTTTGCTTAACTAAAGACAGCCAATAGCAGCATATAAGCCGTACTGTACTTCTTTGCATAAATTAATGGTGCACGGCCATCTCCATCTCCTTGGCTTTCTTGGAATTTTTTTGCCAGAAGAACAGGATGGTAAACAGCACAATTAATATAGCCGGGAAAGCAATCATTTTTTGTAAAGTATCTTGCCCGGTAGCCAGGTCTAATGCGTTGCCGGTAAGTCCCTGGGCGGTAAATGCCGCTTTGGCGTTATCAATCCAACTGCCGATGAAAGGCTGAAAAATGGAAGAAGAGAACATACCCACGGCACCAATAATAGACATACCCAAGGCGCTGCTCAAAGGAACTCTTTGGGCAACCGCGCCCACCATTACCGGCCAGAAATAGCAATAGCCTAAGGCAAATATAACTGCTGCCACATACGCCATAGGGCCAGTTACCGTACTGAACATGTAAATGCCTATCGCGGAGAATATTGCACCGCCCAGCAGAACACCCGTTTGCCCAAGGGCGGCCACTACCGGACCGGCAAAGAACCTGCCTATGGTTACTAAACCAGCCGTAAGCGCTAAAATTAACATTGGTTCGGCACCGCTGCTACCCAAAATTATGCCTACCCACTGACCGGGGCCAAATTCAGTAATAGCCGTAAGGGCCATGCATACAATCAGGAATATATACAACGGGCTAAACATGGCTCTGAGGTTCTGGCCAATAGAGGTAGCTCCTTCCACCTTTGGTTTGGGGAAAGTTTTGCCAAAAAACAAGATGGCATAGGTAATAGCCGGTACCACAATAACCCACATTTGCGTTTGCCAGGAAAGACCTAAGTTGGTCATTAAATTAGAGATTAAAGAGCCAACCAGAATACCGCCGGGGAACCACATGTGGAACCTGTTCAGCATTTTATTCATTTTAACCCCGGAGTACATGTCAGCAATCATGGGGTTACAGGCCGCTTCGGTACAACCATTGGCAATACCAATCAAGAGCGTCGAAATAAGCAGGGTGGTATAGCCGCCAGCATAAATAGTTAATAAAATACCTAGGGCGTGGGCCACAAAGGCAATATTCATAATAATTCTAGGCCCCACGGTATGGTAAACCAACCCCCCGATAACCATAGAAATAGGGAAGCCCAAAAACCACATAGAGTTAATAAAACCCAACTGCTCGGCAGATAAACCAAATTCGGCTCCCAATTGCGGTAAAATACCTGCCCTAATTGAAAAGGTAAAGCCTGTAGTAATAAGAGCAAAACAACTCCCATAAAACAGAGCGCTTTTGTTAATGTTCTCGTTCATTCAATTTAGTGTTTAAAGTTTTAAAATGAGTAGTTTAAAACAACTTGCGTATTTTCTAGCAGTAGAAAGAATAAAAATTAAAGCTGACGGATCTTAATATTTTTATACCAAACTTTATCGCCGTGGTCTTGCAGGGCAATATGGCCTTTTTTAATGCGGCCGTAACCTGGCATGCTGGCAAATTTGCTGGCCTTTACCATGGCTTCCCACTCGGGGCTGCCTAATTGGTATTCTACTACTTTTTTACCGTTTAGCCAATGCTCTACGTGGCCTTTGTTAACTACTAATTTTACGGTGTTCCATTGGCCGGCCGGTTTAACCGCTGGGGTAGATAACGGAATCATGTCGTAATTGGCGCCCGCCTGGCGATTGCCGTTTTTGCCTTGTTTGGCGTCCGGGTGTCTTTCATCGTCGAGCACCTGCATTTCGGGGCCGGTGTGGTAGGTCGCTTTGTATTGCGGATCTTCCGACACATTATATATAATACCACTGTTACCACCTTCCGATATTTTCCAGTCCAGCATGAGTTCGTAATTTTCGTACTGGTTTTTGGTAATAATATCGCCGGCTCCTTTACCGTTAAGGGCAATGGCGCCATCTTCTATTTGCCAGGCTGCCGGTACATTGTCTTTCCGGAACCCACGCCATTGGTCTATCGATTTGCCATCAAATAAGAGAGTCCAGCCAGCGGCTTTTTCGGCTTTGGTTAAGGTATTATCGGTTTTGCTTTTGGTTTTGCTGGTTTGGGCCAGAACAGAATACCCTGATAAAACAGCCAAAGCCAGCAAGGCAATAAATTTTGCTTTTTGTAAGCTCATTTTTTAGTTGAATAAAGATAGATAGTTAAACGGAAGACCAAATTTGTTTAAAAATAAATAAATAAAATCTAATGAACGCAATATTTAGCGAACCTTATTTTAGGATTTTATTTATTTTTTAATTTTTATAAAGATTAAGAATATTCTCTTAAAACTTTTAAACGATTGTTTTAAATTGTTGTGCTATTTGTAATAAATAATATGCTATATATTCTGGCAGTGCGGTTGTTTATACTAAAGCCATATGCAAGGATATTTAAAATATTGGCAATAAACCAGAACTAATTTGCTTTATTCCTGAACTACAACTTATATCTTTATGTAATTATTTCATAATCCCAAACTTTAGCAATATTTTTGATATTATAAATGTTTTAATTACACCCTACTATATTAATTAGCAAGCATAATGAAAATAAATAACCGAATGAGGTTTCTCTTAGGGAGTGTTTTAGCCTTATTTATTTTTGCCCTTTTTTCTTTTAATAAATTTTTAGCCAAGCCCAAAATACTAATTTTTAGTAAAACCAGCGGCTTTCATCACACTTCTATTGCCAAAGCAAACCTAGCCTTAATAAAATTAGCTGCCGACAACGGCCTGGAAGCCGATACCACTACCAACGCGGCAATGTTTGCCGATGCTACTTTAAAAAATTACGCGGCCGTAGTTTTCCTGAGCACCACCGGCGACGTGCTAAATAATTACCAGGAGGCCGCTTTTGAACGCTATATTCAGGCGGGAGGCGGTTTTATGGGCATCCACGCCGCCGCCGATACCGAGTACGACTGGGGTTGGTACGGCCGTTTAGTAGGTGCTTATTTTCTGAGCCACCCCAAACAGCAAGACGCCGTAATACAGGTAACTAACCGCAAGCATGGTTCTACCAAACATTTACCTAAAAAATGGAAACGTTTTGATGAATGGTATAACTACAAGAAAATAAATCCGGACATAAAGGTTTTAATGAACCTGGACGAGAGTACGTATGAAGGCGGTAAAAACGGCAAAACCCACCCCATTGCCTGGTACCACGAGTACGATGGTGGTCGCGCCTTTTATACGGGCCTGGGCCACACCGACGAATCTTTTACCGAGCCGGAATATTTAAAACATGTGCTGGGCGGTATACAATACGCCATTGGTAAAAATGCGCCTTTAGATTATGCCAAAGCCAAAACCCAGAATGTACCCGAAGACGATCGGTTTGTAAAAACCTTACTGAACCAGGGCGCTTTTTCCGAGCCTACCGAAATGGCCATTTTGCCTAACCTGGACATATTAGTAGTGCAACGCCGCGGCGAAATTATGTTTTACAACCAGAAAACCGGCGAAGTAAAACAAGTAGGTGAATTAAATGCATTCTTTAAAAGTACAACCATGCAAGGTCCTGGTAACGCCGAAGAAGGTATTATGGGATTAGCCGCCGACCCGGATTTTGCTACGAACCATTATATTTATATTTATTATAGCCCCGCCGAAAAAGAGGTAAACCGCTTATCCCGGTTTACTTTCCAGAACAACACCTTCGACCCTAAATCCGAAAGAGTAGTACTGGAGTTGTATTCGCAGCGGCATATTTGTTGCCATACCGGTGGTTCTATTGCCTTTGGCCCCGATAAATTATTGTACCTCTCCACCGGCGATAACTCAACCCCGTTTGATAAACCTAAAACCAAATATGTAAACTCTGGTTTTGCGCCGCTAAACGATTTGCCTGAGCACCAACAGTATGATGCGCGCCGGTCGTCGGGGAATACCAACGATTTACGCGGTAAAATTTTGCGTATCCGGGTAAAACCCGATGGTACCTACGAAATTCCGGCCGGTAATTTATTCCCGGTAGGCACTGCCAAAACCCGCCCTGAAATTTATACCATGGGCCACCGCAACCCGTACCGCATCTCTGTAGACCAGAAAACAGGTGTACTGTATTGGGGCGAAGTAGGACCAGATGCCCGGGTCGACAGCATGGCTACCCGCGGACCTAAAGGTTACGATGAAGTAAACCGGGCTGCTAAAGCCGGTAATTTTGGCTGGCCTTTGTTTATTGGTGATAATTATGCTTACCGTCCTTATAATTATGCTACCGGCAAATCCGGTGAGCCTTTCGACCCGGCCAAACCCCAGAATACATCCCAATTTAATACCGGTTTAACTCAATTGCCACCTACGCAACCGGCGTTTATCTGGTATCCTTACGACGAATCAAAAGATTTTCCGCAGGTAGGTATTGGTGGCCGTAACGCCATGGCCGGTCCGGTTTATTACGCCGATAGGTACCCGAAAGAAACCCGCTACCCCGATTATTTTAACGGCAAGCTGTTTATTTACGAGTGGATCCGGGACTGGATTAAAGTAGTAACCATGAATGAAAAAGGCGAATACGATAAAATGGAGCCTTTTATGCAAAACGGCAAATTAGCCGCTGCTATTGATATGGAAGTTGGGCCCGATGGCCGTCTGTACGTTTTAGAATACGGTAAAGGCTGGTTTACTAAAAACCCGGATGCGGGTTTGTCCCGGATTGATTATTTGGCCGGTAACCGTCCGCCTAAAGTATCTAACTTAAAAGTAGATAAACTGAACGGCAATTTGCCCTTTAATTTAACCGCCAGTGTAACCGCTACTGATCCGGAAAAAGATAACCTGACTTATGTTTGGCGTATTGGCGATATTAAACAAGAAACCAAAGAGCCGCGCCTGCAATACGCCATTACCAAACCCGGTGACTATAAAGTAAATGTACAGGTACTCGACGACAAAAAAGCTTTTAGCACCAGCAATACCGTAGAAGTATATGCCGGTAATGCCCAGCCCGAAGTTAACATTACTTTGCAAGGCAACCGTTCGTTTTACTTCCAGGGCAAACCGGTAAATTACCAGGTTAAGGTAAATGATCCGGGTGCCAAAGTAGATATGAAAAACCTGTACGTGTCTTCGGATTTTATTCAGGGTCGTGATATGGCCTCGGCCTCACAAGGCCACCAAATAATTTCGGAAGCTATTCTGGGTAAAAATATTATGCTTAGCTCAGATTGTAAAGCCTGCCACAGCATCACCGAAAAATCGGTTGGCCCGGCTTATACCGATGTAGCCAAAAAGTACCAGAAAGACACCAAAGCGCAGGAATATTTAACGTCTAAAATTATAAAAGGCGGTAGCGGTGTTTGGGGCGATCACGTAATGCCGGCGCACTTAACCATGAGCGAAGGCGATGCCCGCCTGATTGTAACGTATATTTTATCGTTGGCCAATGCCGGCACCTCTAAACCTAGCTTACCAGCCAGCGGCAAAGTTGTACCGGCCTTAAACGAGCAGAAAAAACAGGAAAATGTTTTCCGGCTTATAGCTACTTACACCGATAATGGCGGACCGGGTATTAGCCCCTTAGCGGGTTCTGGTGTGGTGTACCTGCGTAATAATGTTATGAGTGTAAACCAATTTCAGGAAGTAAATGGTTTAGCTAAGAAAGATTCGGCTGGTGCCAGTTATTTGGTAATGCCTGCCGCACAAGGTTGGTTGAAAGCTACTCAGTTAGACCTAAATGGCCTTAGCCGCATAGAAGTAACTGGTCTGAGTGCCAGCCGGGCCGGCGCTTACCAGGTAGAAGTACGCGGCGGTAAACCCAACGGACCGGTAATTGGCCAAGCAGTTATGAATTTTGCGGGTAACCGGCAAGTAGCAACTGCCAGTGTACCACTCCAGAAAAACGGTGAAAGTGGCCAGGACTTACAAGATATTTATATTGTTGTCCGGCAGCAACAATCAGGTGGCCGCGCCATGCTTAAAACGGTGAGCTTTATGCCGGAGTAAATTTTTAAATAAAGAACTTGTTTTGTGTTTTTCTAATGGACTAACCGTTGCCCTGGGTGTTGTTATCACCGCCCATCAATCCTGCAGCTTCTGCCGGACTACTTGCCAGTTAAAGGCGCAGCAAGGCAAACGCTAATGCCATTCCCGAAATACTAAACAGCTTCAAATATTAAAACCGCTTCTGTACTTTTATGTGCGGAAGCGGTTTCTTTTTTATAGGAGTTAGTAAATAATTTAGGTTTTATTTGGGCAGGAAAATATTTGCGTCTCTACTGTAAATTTGGCGGTGTAAATAGAATAATTGAGAAGGAAAGCTTGAAGTATGCTCTAATTCTATTTTAATTAATGCTTTCGAGTAAATATTAGAACCTTGTTGTTATTGTGAAGGCTGAAGCTGTTTCAAGATAGAACCATTAGAATACGGGTGTTCTTATTATCGCTGACGGTCCGTCTATAATAGCTTTCTGCTGGGCTCTGGTTGTTAGCCCGAAATCTTTAGGAAGGATTAAATGCCGGAATATTGATATAAGCAGTCTTAGATGTTATAGTAGGCTTTACCTGACCCCGCTCCAGGACTTCTTGAGCCGCGTGTTTAATTGCCGGAAAGAGCAGGAACTGAATTATTTTAAACAAAAAAGCGCCGGTTAAATATTTAACCGGCGCTTTTTTGTTTAAAATAATTCTTCTAGTCTAACCCCAATACTTTGCGGTTATAGGCTTCGTCGGAACCAGTACTGGCAAAATCGTCGAAAGCGCGCTCGGTGCGCCGGATCATGTGCTGCTGAATAAAAGGAGCGCCTTCGCGGGCACCATCTTCCGGATGCTTTAAAGCGCATTCCCACTCCAGCACGGCCCAGCCTTCGTAATTATATTGCGCCAGTTTACTAAATACGCCTTTAAAATCAACCTGTCCGTCGCCTAAAGAACGGAAACGGCCGGGCCGGTTTACCCAGTCTTGGTAACCGCCGTACACGCCGGAACGGCCATTTGGATTAAATTCAGCATCTTTTACGTGGAACATCTTGATGTATTCGTGGTAAATATCAATGTACGCGAGGTAATCTAATTGCTGCAATACAAAGTGGCTGGGATCGTAAAGCAGGTTTGCCCGCTTGTGGTTACCAGTTGCTTCCAGGAAACGCTCAAAAGAAATACCATCGTGCAGGTCTTCGCCGGGATGAATTTCGTAGCAAAGGTCTACGCCATTTTCGTCGAATACATTTAAAATAGGTAACCAGCGGTTAGCCAGTTCTTTAAAGCCGGTTTCTACCAGGCCGGCCGGGCGCTGCGGCCACGGGTAAACAGTGTGCCACAACAACGCGCCCGAAAAAGTAGCGTGGGCATTAATACCCAGGTTGCGGCTGGCTTTGGCGGCATACTTAAGTTGTTGTACGGCCCACTCGGTACGGGCGGCAGGGTTGTTGTGGTACTGTTCGGGTGCAAAACCATCAAACAAACTATCGTAGGCGGGGTGCACCGCTACCAACTGCCCTTGTAAGTGCGTAGATAGTTCAGTAATTTCCAGGCCCTGCGCCTGCGCTACGCCTTTTAATTCGTCGGCGTAGGTTTGGCTTTCGGCTAATTTTTGTAAATCTACCAACTGGGTAGCCCAAGTGGGTAGCTGTACTCCTTTGTAACCTAAACCGGCCGCCCATTTACACATATTCTCGAAAGAATTAAAGGGGGCCTCATTGCCCACAAACTGGGCTAAAAATATTGCGGGTCCTTTCATATTTCAATTTTTAAGTCCGCAGCCATTGGCCACAGAGCATTGTTATGAATAAAATTTATTAAAAGCCTTAGTTAGTGTTATAGCCCCCATAAAGCAATAATTGCTTTAAGCAAACTAACAAAATTAATGCTGTTATTCCGGCAGAAACATGTTGGCTAACTGCTAAATAGGTTCCGCCGGAATATCAGCGTTGGGCTTCATCCAATTGTAACTTACTTTGTTAAACCGCTACCCAGGCCTGTTTCCGGTTCGATTCCAGGATGCGCTCACAAATAAGCAGTTCGCGGTAACCATCAGCAAAGGTCGGGAAAGTTGGGTTTTCGGGTTGTTTACCGGCTTCAATAGCAGCGTACACTTCTTTAAATAATTGCTTAGAAGTATCGGGGAAGCCTTCGTTGTGGCCGCCGGGGAATGTAATAATGGAGCGTACTTCCGGGTGTACCAACGAGGGGTCGCGCTGCAATACCTGGTTAGCACCGTCGCGGTTGCCAATCCACATTTCGTTAGGAGCTTCCGAATTCCAGGCAAAAGTAGTTTTAGAGCCCGCTATTTCCAGTTTCATCTGGTTTTTACGACCCGCCGATACCTGCGAAACTGTAATAACACCGCTGTTACCATTGTCGAAACGCAATAATACGTTGGCGTGGTCTTCGGTGGTAATTTCTACATCGGCGTAGTCTTCGGGTGTCAGCATTTTGCCGGAATACGTTTCTACAGGCTTCAGCGGTTTTTTTCGGGTTTTATGAATGGTGTTAAAATCAGCCATAACCGAAGTGGTTTTCAGGCCGGTAATATATTCCAATACATCCATTAAATGCGAACCAATATCGGCAATAGCGCGTGAGTCGCCAGATTTATCGGGTTCTAAACGCCAGTTGTAATCGGTGTTGTAAAAAAGCCAATCTTGCAAATAAGAGCCAATAAAAGAATAAATATCGCCCAGCTCACCTTTTTCGCGCATGGTTTTCATTTGCCTCACCAGCGGATAATAGCGCAAGTTAAAGTGCACGGCGTTTACCAAGCCGGTTTGGGCCGCAATGCTCACCAGTTCTTCGGCTTCTTCTAAATTTTTAGCCAGTGGTTTTTCGCATATCACGTGTTTGCCGGCTTCTAAGGCAGCTTTCGATTGCGAGTAATGCAAAAAGTTAGGTGTACAAATATGTATACTCGTAATATCCGATTGCTTTAACAGGTTTTCAAAGGTGTAATACCGCTCAATGCCCAGGCTTTCGGCTTTTTGTTTAGCCAGTTCTTCGGTTACTTCGCACAAAGCCGCTACTTCTACGTTGGGGAGCCGCCGCAGGGCCTCTATATGGGCCGGACCAATAAAGCCCGTGCCTACTACACCTACTTTAATTTTCTTCATAGTGGATTTTAATGAATTAATATTTTTTGAGTTGATATTTAATTAAATAATTAGTTCTGTGTCCGGTTAATTTTTATAAACAGGCAACTGTTTAAGCCTTTGGGTTAATATTTCTAAAATTAGCCGGCGGTTTAAATTACAAACTTTGTCCATTTCTGGTCGGAGTTGGCCGAGGCCAGGCAAGTATCGATAAAAGCCAAACCCCGGATGCCTTCTTCAATGCCCGGAAAATCATTGTAAATCGGGTTGATTTCCTGGCCGGTCATACGGGCCCTGAGCGTATAGGCAAAATTGCGATACAGGTTGGCAAAAGCTTCCAGAAAGGCTTCGGGGTGGCCGGCGGGTATGCGGGTGTGGGCTTTGGCCGCTTCAGATAAATTGCCTACGCCCGTCCGGATGCGGCGGGCACCTTCTTCGTTGGTTTTGTAAATAAGGGTGTTGGGTTCCATTTGCCACCACTGCAAACCGCCAAATTCGCCGTAAATCCGAATATTAAAATCGTTTTCTTCGCCGTTGGCAATCTGGCTGGCGTGCAACACGCCTTTAGCGCCGTTATTAAAGCGTAATAACACGTTGCCGTCGTCTTCTAGTTTGCGGCCTTCTACAAAAGTGGTTAAATCAGCGCAAAGTTCGGTTATTTTCAGGCCAGTAATGTATTCGGCCAGGTTCTCGGCGTGGGTACCAATATCGCCCATGCAACCGGCAGCCCCCGAACGGGCCGGGTCGGTGCGCCAATCGGCTTGTTTATTGCCGGTAGCTTCTAATAATTGCGCCAGCCAGCCTTGCGGATACTCAACAATTACTTTCCGGACCTGCCCTAATTTACCGCTACGAATAATTTCGCGGGCTTCTTTTACCATGGGGTAGCCGGTGTAGTTGTGGGTAAGGCAAAACAACATACCAGTACGTTCTATTACTGCTTTTAGCTCCAGGGCTTCGGGCAAATTAAGCGTTACCGGTTTATCGCACACCACATGGAAGCCGTTTTCGAGCGCCATTTTGGCGGGCGAAAAATGCAGGTGGTTAGGCGTAACAATCGAAATAAAATCCATGCGCTCGCCTTCGGGCAATTCTTTTTCGCGTTGGATCATTTCTTCGAAGCTGCCGTAAACCCGGTTGGCAGGTAAATACAAATCGGCACCCGAGGCCTGCGAACGCTCGGGATCGCTGCTAAAGGCGCCACAAACCAATTCTATTTCGCCGTCGAGGGTAGCTGCCATCCGGTGAACAGCGCCAATGAAGGCGCCCCGGCCGCCGCCAACCATGCCCATTCTTAATTTTCTATTCATAAGCAATTGTAAACTTTTGATTAAATATTTTGCAGGGTTAACCTTTTGTCCAGAACGATAAAATCTGGAGTTAGCGTTTAAAGCTACTATTAAATAAATAAATTAGAAATATTGTATTCCATTTTTTAACCACAGGTGGTAGCGGGTAAATGCCAACCCAAGCAGCTTGAATTTTATTAATCTGGAGCCAGAACAAGGCTATTTAGATTGTTTTAATAAAATAAGTAATTATTAAAAAGATATATAGCAGATAGGAGAAGATGTTGCAGAATTATTAAATATTGCCAATCCTGAACGAATATGCTTACCCGATATAAATAAATATTTATTTTTAGCCAGCTTTAACCTTCGCCATTGCAAAAAATTAAACTCAAGTATATGAAACGTCGTGATTTTGTTACTAAAACCCTGGCAGCCGGTTCGGCCGCTTTAGCCATGGGTACATCGGCTATGGGGGCAACCGCCGGCTTGCCATTTGTAAAAGGCCCGGTATTAGCGCCCGCCGCACCTAAACGCAAGTTTAAACTTAACTACGCGCCCCACTTTGGTATGTTTAAGAACCTGGCCGGCGACGACCCGATTAAGCAATTACAATTTATGGCCGACCAAGGTTTTACGGCCCTGGAAGACAACGGTATGATGGGCCGCCCGGTAGAAATGCAGGAAAAGATTGGCAAAGAACTGGCCCGGCTGGGCATGACCATGGGTGTGTTTGTGGTAGATAAAGGGGGCAATGGCGCCAATACGCTGGCGGCTAATAAACCCGAACACGTAGAAATATTCCTGAATGGTTGTAAGCGGGCCGTAGAAGTAGCCAAGCGGGTAAATGCCAAATGGGTTACGGTGGTACCCGGCAATTTTGAACGTAATTTACCAATTGGGGTACAAACCGGCAACGTAATTGAAGCCTTGCGCCGCGGTGCTGAAATATTGGAGCCGCACGGCATTACCATGGTACTGGAGCCACTCAGCGATTCGCCCGACCTTTTCCTGCGTACCTCCGACCAAACTTATATGATTTGCAAAGGCGTTAACAGCCCGTCGTGTAAAATATTGTTTGATATTTACCACATGCAAAAAAACGAAGGCCGCATAATTTACAACATGAACCAAACCTGGAGCGAAATTGCCTACATCCAGATTGGCGACGAACCAGGCCGCAAGGAGCCGGGCACCGGCGAAATTAATTACAAGAACGTATTTAAATATATTCACGACAAAGGCTACAAAGGCGTAATGGGCATGGAGCACGGCAACGCTACTCCCGATAAAAAAGGCGACCAAGCCGTAATAGATGCCTACGTACAAGCCGATAGTTTTACCATATCGTAAAAAAACAGGCTTTATTTTAGTTTTACCCGGTTAAAGCCGGTTTCTATAAAACCTGTTTAAGCTTATGTGCCGGCAAGTACAAAAGAACTGAATTGCCGGTAAAAGTAATACCAGGATTATGGATGTGCGGGTGCAGTAATGGGCATTATATAAAATAAATTATTACCTGTACGCTGGCAATAATTAAGTATCCGGGAAAATAGCTTTTAATTAAAAATTTAATTAGTTTTATACTATATTGTAAATTATTAATTTAAATAAGTACCTCTTAAAAGTTTACTTATGGCTTTCCGTGTATTTGCCATTTTAATGGCGATTGTATTTTTGGTATTTGCTTTTTTTCAATACAACGACCCCGACCCGTATATTTGGATTCCGCTTTACCTGTTTCCGGCGGTATTATCGGTGTTGGTGGCCTGGAAAAAAGATAACCGGCCGTTTCTGTTACTTTCGGTGTTATTAGCGGCGGCTTTATTTTACTTTGTTGGGGCCATATACCAATGGCCCGAGCATTGGGAAGGCGTAGCCCTTAAAAACGGGATGAAAACTGTTTTTATTGAAGAAGGCCGCGAATCGCTGGGCTTGGGCATTACTTTTATAACCCTGCTGGTTTACTGGTTAGTGCTTCATTTCCGCAATCCCAGCCGGTTATAGTTATTTTACCCGAATCAAATTAAAAGGCAGTATATAAAAGTACTGCCTTTTTTTATGGCCGTTTTAAAGTGAGATGGTCACACGGCTACAGATAGTCACTTAGATGGTATAAATTATAATAATAGCATTAGCGCATGATTAAATTCTGTTTTTGTAAGCGATAACTGTTCAGAAAGGGGTTCTGACAAAACAGTTTGCAGCGCCACCGATGAATTTTAAACATGCGCTATACCGGAGAGAAGATTAGCCGTATCAGAGAAAAAAACTGAGCAATGCTAAAAACACAAGCTTTCAAAATCATTGTTTTTTTACTCCTGATACTGCTTACGGGAGCTGGTAGCCTGGTGGCCCAGCAATCAGATCCAGAAAAGCTGCCCCCACTAAACTCTGACCGGCCAGACCGCAGCCAGGGACCAACTGTAGTGCCGCGGGGCACCTTGCAGATAGAAACTGGCTTTGAGTTCCAGAAAGATCACAGTCAGGCTTTAGACCGAAATGAATATTTATACCCGAATTTACTTTTACGCTGGGGTTTGTTTTCCAGGGCCGAACTGCGGGTAAATATAGATTACAAGCGCTCGCGGGAAAAAATATTGCCCGAAGTTTTAGGCCAGATAACCGAAGAAGACAAAGGTTTTAACGACATACGGGTGGGTACCAAAATACGGTTGTACGAGGGTAGAGGCCTTATTCCGCAGATTGGTTTTCTAGGGAGGTTAACTTTGCCCATTGGCGAAAAAGAATTTAGGCCGCCCCACATAGCACCGGGCGGTAGCCTGTTGTTTAGCCATGAACTCTCTAAAAAAGTAGAATTGCAATATAATGTGGGCTACGAAAAGCAAAAAGATCAGGAAAACTACCAGGGGCAAACGTATTATGCCCTCAATAGCAGTGTAGCCCTTACCAAGAAACTAAAAGGCTACGTAGAAGTTTTCGGGCAAAAACCGCATCATCATCACGCCGAAAATAATTTTGATACTGGTTTTTTGTACTTGTTAAGCCCCAACTTTCAGGTTGATGTAATGGGGGGCTTAGGGTTAAACGAATCGCCGTCCAGTTATTTTGCCAGTGGTGGTTTTACCTGGCGTTTGCCTCACTAACCGGCTCTAACTTATTGTCCGTTGCCAACCAGCATTAGTTTTAAGGTTTTACTGGTTCCAACGCTTTTTGCATTTTATAGTGCTGGATGCTATTAAAAAGCAAGTGGGTTTTCTCCAGTACCTGATAGCCGCAGGTCTGGTAAAAAGCAAGGGCATTGTCGCGGGCTTGTAAGGTAATAAGCGTAGCCCCGGCCTGGCGAGCTTTTTCTTCTAAATAAGTAAGTAATTGCCGGCCCAGGCCCTGGCCCTGGTAATCAGGATGAATGGCCATAAACCGGATTTGCGCTTCGGTGGGTGTGGCCAGGTGCAGGCGGCAAACGCCAATAGCTTCGCCGGAGTCGTTTAGCACCAGCGCGTGGGTAGCGGTATTATCGTCGGGGGCTTTTTCGCTCCCTTCGGGTTGGCCCCAGGGTGCCCGTAATACTTCCCAGCGCAAACGGTAATATTGGGTAAAATCGTGCGGCGTAAGCGGGGTAATAATTTTCATAGCGAGGTTTAACAAATAGATTATCTTTTCCAGATAAAATTCGTTTGATTTTTTAAAATATTACCTTTACGGCCATTAAAACGCAAAAATATTTAATCTACCTAAATTTTAAATTATAAAGCTATGGCTTCTTTTGATATTGTAAGTAAAGTAGACCCGCAAACGCTTGAAAACGCCATTAATACCGTTAAAAAAGAAATTCAGAATCGTTACGATTTCCGCGACACCAAGGGTGGCGTAGAATTAGATAAAAAGGCCAATATTATTCATGTGTCTTCCGAAAACTCGATGCGGGTGGGGCAAATAGAAGATATTATTATGAGTAAAATGGTAAAACAAGGCTTAGATGCCACTGCCCTGGATTTTAGTGCCGAAGAATATGCCTCGGGCCCGATGATGAAAAAGGACATAAAAGTAAAAGCCGGCATTGATAAAGAAGATTCTAAAAAAATAGTGAAGCTGATTAAAGACAGCAAATTAAAAGTGCAGGCCGCTATTATGGACGATCAGGTACGGGTTACCGGTAAAAAGATAGACGATTTGCAAGACGTTATTGGCATGTTGCGGAAAGCCGAACTGGATTTTCCGTTGCAGTTTGTAAACATGAAGTCATAAAAAATATTAAGTATCAGGACAAAATTAGAGTGCTATAATTTAGTTCTATCACTCCGTTTTTCTGGCAAGAATATTCTGGTTTACTTGTAGGTAACGCACCAGATGCTTCCGGCAGAACACGGGCAGATTGCTTCGTCTATATTGCCCACTTAACTTTATAGAATATATTTTACCAGAAAAGTGAATAGCTCTGGTAAAATATTCTCTTGCTTTTTGCTAGGGTTTCCTACAGATAGCAACAAAGCATTTATTTTTATTACCCTTAGCTGTTCGTAAATTTTTACAAATAACTTCTAAAGCATAATTGAAGAACCATGTTTGATATATTTGCCAGCCCAGACACCTGGATCAGCCTGCTTACGCTAACCTTTATGGAAGTGGTATTGGGCATTGATAATATAATTTTTATTTCTATTGTAGCGAGTAGGCTGTCCCCCGAAGAACAAGGCAAAGGCCGTACCATTGGCTTATTACTGGCCTTAGTTTTCCGGATATTGTTGCTTCTGGGTATTTCCTGGATTGTGGGCCTGAAAGAGCCGCTATTTGTATTGGATCTGCCCTGGGGAATTGAAGATTTTGGCGTAACCGGCCGGGATTTGATTTTATTAGCGGGCGGTTTATTCCTGATTGCCAAAAGTACTACCGAAATTCACCATAAACTGGAAGGCCAGGAAGATGAAATGGGCGTGGGGAAAGTAGCGCATTCAATGGGGAAAGTAGTAATTCAGATTATTCTGGTAGATATTGTTTTCTCTTTCGATTCTATCTTAACCGCCGTAGGTTTAGTAGACCACGTAATTATTATGATTATTGCCGTGGTTATTTCGATGGGTATAATGCTGGCTTTCTCTAAATATATTGCCGATTTTGTAAACAACCACCCCACCATTAAAATGCTGGCCCTCTCTTTCCTGATTATGATTGGGTTTATGCTGGTGTTGGAAGCACTGCATACGCACGTGCCCAAAGGTTATATTTATTTTGCTATGTTCTTTTCTTTGGTAGTAGAAATGCTGAATATGCGGCTACGGAAATCATCTGCACCCGTTAAACTCCGCGATTCTAATTTTAGCGGAGATATTAGCGAAGATGTAGATAGAATTACCCACAACCGCTAAAGAACTTGCTTCTTATTAAGCAAAAAACCTCCGCGCTATTAAGGGCGGAGGTTTTTTTGTTTTATTAAGGATTTCTTTGGTGCACGCGCTGCTCTTTATTTTAGCGTAGGGTACGTGGGTTCTCCAGGTTGTAGAATAGGCTTACCCCCGCATTTTTGTTCGTATAAGCAGGCATAATCATAAGCTTGCTTTGTAGCCCTTGCGGCATAACCCGACTAATTTTTTGTTGCAGCCACGGGTAAACCGCATACACTACCTGGGTAGAAAGAATACCTACACCGGCGCCCGCCAACACATCAGAAAGCCAATGCCGGTGGTTTAGCATACGCATAGCCCCAGTTGCCGAAGCCACAGCATAGCCACCTACACCGTACCAAATGCTATGGTCTTTGTATTCCAGGTACAAAATGGTGGCTTTTGCAAAAGCTGCGCTGGTATGGCCCGAAGGAAACCCATCGGCTGTAGAATGGTCGGGCCGTACCTCTGCTGATAATTTTTTGGTATTATCGGTTATGGTTTTGTTGAGTAAACCCGTGAGTCCGTACAAAATGGTTAGGTTTACCAAATCGTGTTTGCCTTTTACGCCGGTCAGGTTTAAGCCGTAAACAGCCGCAATGGGCAGGTGGCGTGTGTAATTATCGAGAGTGGTATGAAAACCGGAAAAATGTTCTTCTACCTCTTCGTTTACCTCGTGGTTATAATCCATTAAAGGCTTTTTACCTAAACCGGCTAATCCAAAAGCAATAAATGTAACCGGTACGCCCATTTTGGGCAATAAATTGCCAGATAAGTTAAAATCAGCGTAAGAAAACGGCTTAATTGGTATAGGGGTGTTTACTATAAAATTATTACCGGTACTGGTGCTTACCAGAGTGGGCAAATCAAGTTTTGCCGGATTAGAAACGCGGGGCGTTAACCTAACGGCCATGGGCAAAAGTAATACCGCCGGTGCGGCCAGGGCAGTATCCGGTAATTGAGCCAGGGCCAACTGGGGCATAAACAAAAATACCAGCAAGAGCTTACCTATAAGTAATTTATTTTGCCATAAAACTCTATAAAACAGGGAAAATCGCATAGACTAAAGACGTAATGAATGGTTAGTAATATTATAGTTGTTTCGTTTTTTAATACGCTGTATGTCCGCAGCCTTGGTGGTGCTTTTACCGCCAATCTATAAGCATAGGCCCAACTGCTTGCCGGTGAAAACACCACTAAGGGCAAACTTTTAGATGCATTAAAAAATGCTAAACAGGTTTATTTTTAATTAATATTTGCTGTTAAGCCAACCCTTTTCATTTAGTTGGAAATTGGTTGTCTTTTAAAAACGGGGCCTGCCCGATTATATTAAGTACCGCCAGTTTTCCCTTGAACGCTAAGCAAACAGACTTCTTTAATTAGTCCGCTCTAGTTGCAAATGCGTTATGTGGCTGGCTGGTAAATAATTGGTGCAGAAAAGGTTGGCAAAAAGAATAAAGGAGGGGAGTGGCCTTGCCCAATCGGAATACAAATTACGTTCGGTCTTTTTAGCCGCACGCCAGGAGCAATGCCGGAAATATTATAGTCGGAAAACTTGCAGCAACAGGTAACGGGTGGGAAGCTTACTTTTAATGCTGACTGCGTAGTGTACTAAAAAGTGTTTGTTCTGAACCGAGAATATGGGCAGATAAGCATATACCTGGGGGCAAACGCCCAACAGATCTGGTAAGTAATTTGCTTTTTCTGTTTCGTCGTTCTCCTGTTGTAAAAGCTGGTTCAGGTATTGTAAGAGTAGGCCTTTTTTTTCTGAAACTGAGGTTTTACCCGGAACGGCAACCGCTTGCCCGGCGGCAACTGAAGTAACGGTAGCAGCCAAGGCATACCCTCCCGAAAGCTGGAAGGATGTAAGAAAAACCAACAGTAGAGTTAATGCCTTTTTCACTATTTAAAGATAAGTACACAAATATAAAGTTATTCGGCATTTTGCAAAGCAAAACGCCTGGTTTTATTTACTTTATAAATTCGGGTAAATTGTTTAGTGGGAGTTAAGAGCTAAACTAATCTTGGAAAATAATAATTCCGGGGAGATAAATTAACTTCAACAAAAGCGTGCCGATAAATCCCTGTAATAAAAGACTAAAAAATAAGCCGGAATTTTTGGGTAGTTCTATAAAATTAGTGTATTTGGTGGGTTCATAAATTAACCGGTAGTTCTAAAAACAAAACCACCATCATGAAAAAATTTACCCTTTTTAAAGTTTTCTTCGGAGGCTTTATTTTATTAGCTTTTCTGGCTTTTACCAAACCGGCCGCCGATAAGCGGGTGGTATTTTTAGGCGACTCTATTACCCAGGCCGGGGCACAACCAGGCGGTTATATTAGTTTAATGCGCGAATCTTTGGCCGCTGCGGGGTTTAGCGAGGCCATAGAACTGGTAGGTGCCGGCATAAGCGGCAACAAAGTGCCCGATTTGCAAAAACGTTTAGAAACCGATGTACTGGCCAAAAATCCGGATTTGGTTTTTATTTACATCGGCATTAACGATGTGTGGCATTGGTCGCACCCTTGCTGTAAAGACAAACAAGGTGGTACTACCAAAGAAAACTACGAAGCCGGCCTCCGTGATATTATTAAACGGATACAAGCCAAAGGTGCCAAAATTGTGGTTTGTACGCCCTCGGTTATCGGAGAAAAAGCAGACGGTAGCAACGCACCAGATAAAATGCTGGACGAATACGCCGAAATCAGCCGCAAAGTAGCCCGCGAAAATGGTTTGGCCGTGTGCGACCTGCGGAAAGCTTTTATTTCTTACCTGAAAATTAAAAACAAAGAAAACGCCAGCAAAGGCGTACTTACCACCGACGAAGTACACCTGAATGGTGCCGGCAATGCTTTAGTAGCTTTGCAAATGATGCCTTATCTGGCAAATTTGTAAAAGCAGCAACCTCAGTAAAGTTTTGTTAAGCTGGTGATAAAAATGCCTATAAAGGGTAAATGAATGCTGGTAAGCCTACCGGAATCATTCCTGAATATTAGCTACCAATTGTTCAACAGAAGTTACAGGGCGTTGTGCTTTTTTTAGGTATAATTAAGTATATTGCTTATTATCAGATTGTTTCCAAAACCTTGTTCAGCAAAAACTAAATTCCACCACTATGTCTAATAATAATTCCCGTCGTATGGCGCTAAAAAAAATAGCCGGCTCTGCCGCTGCAGTTAGTGTAGGGGTAGCCTTAACCAACCGCCTCGAAGCCGCCGAAGCCGTGGTAGGTTCCCAAATGAAAGGCCGCATCAATCATTCTGTTTGCCGTTGGTGTTACGATAAAATTCCGCTCGAAGACTTATGTAAAGCTGCCAAAAATATTGGTTTACAATCAATAGAGCTGGTAGGCCCTGACGAGTGGCCGGTATTAAAAAAATATGGCTTAACCTCGGCTTTGCCCAATGGTGCGGGTTTGGGCATAGAAAAAGGGTTTAACGATAAGCAGTACCACGATACTTTGGTAAAAAGTTACGAAGAAGTAATTCCGAAAGTGGCCGCCGCCGGCTTTAACCAAATTATTTGTTTCTCGGGTAACCGGCGGGGTATGTCGGATGAGCAAGGAATGGAAACAGCCGCCATTGGTCTGAAGCGCCTGATGCCCATTGCCGAGAAGTACAAAGTAACCTTGGTGATGGAGTTACTCAACAGCAAGGTAAACCACAAAGATTATATGTGCGATCGGACCCATTGGGGAGCTGCCCTGGCCGAAAAAATTGGCTCAGACCGGTTTAAATTGCTTTACGATATTTACCACATGCAAATAATGGAAGGCGATGTAATTGCCACCATCAAAAAATACCAGCAATATATTTCGCATTACCACACCGGCGGCGTGCCCGGCCGGAACGAGATAGACGAAAGCCAGGAATTATATTATCCGGCTATTATGAAAGCCATTGCCGATACTGGTTTTAAAGGCTTTGTCGCGCAGGAATTTATTCCCAAACGCCCCGACAAGCTAGCCTCGTTAAAACAAGGTGTGCAAATCTGCGATATTGCTTAAAATATAAACGCTAATGTGTTACTCTAAGCCCCAGTTGTAAAAACAACCGGGGCTTTTTGTTGTAAGATGCTTATACTAAGTTAAAAGGCAAATACCCGGCACCATTAAGAATCTTTACGCAACACCTTGTTTGCAGTAATCAATAGGTACGGTTTAACTCTGCGCCAGCACCCCATTAATTCTAAGGTTAATCTTAAAATATAGGTGATTGACTGCTAAAAGAAGATAATTTTTTTAAGCTAATCTTGTTTTTAGGGTCAAAAATCAAAAAGTATTCTTTTATTTAAGACTTTATTAAAAAAATAGCAGAAGTATTTTTTGATTGCACAAAAATTAATTTAGATTTAGAGCAATAAAGCAAAAGTTAATTAATGATTAGCGGAGAACACGATGTAGCTTCTTTAAATAATGTTGAGCGGAAAAAACGTATTCAGAAGCTCAAAATTATTAAGCATCTTTATATTAAAGGGGCTAAATCTATCGCTGATATTTGTGAGCGTTTCAAAATTAGTGCGCCTACTGCTAACAGTTTAATTAATGAGTTAATCCTTGAGAGGTATGTAGAAAAGCAAGGCCGGGGCCATACCATAGGTGGCCGCAAACCAGATTTGTACGGTTTGCAGCATAATTCGCTTTTTGTACTGGGTATTGAAATGGACTTGTATAAAACCAAAATGGCCATTTATAATAACAACAACCAAAACCTGGCGGGCACCCAAACTTTTCATATCCCGATAAGCAGAAAGCTCGATACGCTTAAAGATATTTACCGGTACGCCTCTGAGCTGATTACCGATGCAGGCATTAACCCCAAAAGATTACTGGGTATTGGTATAAGCATGCCGGGCCTGGTAGGCGCCAAAGAAGGCAAAAATTACACCTATCTCTGTACCCCGGATAATGCACCTACATTGCGCGACCTGCTCGAAGCAAAATTTAAAAAGCCGGTTTTTATTCAAAACGATATAAAAGCCACCAGCCTGGCCGAGTACCGGTTTGGGTTGGCCAGGGCCCGGCGCGACGTGCTCGTTATTTCTATGGACTGGGGCATTAGCATCGGGATGATCATGGACGGGAAACTCAGAGGAGGGACTTCCGACTTTTCGGGCGAGTTTGGCCACATACCTTTAATAGAAGATGGACTTTTGTGTTACTGTGGCAAACAAGGTTGTTTAGAAACCGTGGCTTCGGGCGTTGCGCTGGTACGGATGGCACAAGAAGGCATTCAGTCGGGTCAGACATCCAGCTTAAATAATCTATCGGAGCAGGAATTGGCGGCTTTAGAGCCCCAGGTTATTATTAAAGCGGCCAACGCCGGCGACCAGTTTGCCATTCATATTTTATCGGAAGT